>DGIN01000045.1:0-5549 GCA_002387325.1 Bacteroidales bacterium UBA4621
TACGTAATGGGTATATGGAGGTGGCGGGATTGCTTAAACTGTATATTTTTGAGGGGTGCTGCTTGTAAAGTTCGGCGAAGCCGATAACGATGCGGGACGATAAGGCGTTCTACTCAGCCCACAGGGCTTCGTTTCGCTACGGCACTCAGTGCGCAAGCGCACCTGCCTTACGCTTCACGTCTCCACAAGCGAAGCATAGTCATGCGGTTTGTGGCAAACCGACCGCGGATGGGGCATCTGCGTCCCTGGAATAGCGTTCGCGTCCCCGGAATGGTGTCCACATCTCCGGAATAGCATCCGCATCCATAGAATAGCGTCTGCGTCCCCGGAATAATGTACAAATTTGACACGGTTGCCCTGATGCGGTTGCCCTGATGTTGCGGGAATGAAAAAAAATGTGTACCTTTGTCGCTGATTTCGTGTGTTCCGTTCTTCGGGGCGGACGGCTGCTATTCGGTACAACCAAACTCACAAAATAGTATTAGTCTTATGTTGGACAAGGTAACACAAGCGTACGTGGACGGTTTTATGGCGACCCTCGTACAAAAGAACCCCGGTGAAAGCGAGTTTCACCAGGCAGTAAAGGAAGTATTGGAGAGCGTTGCACCGATGGTGATGGCGTATCCCTATCTGCGTGAGCAGAAAGTGTTGGAACGTATGGTGGAACCCGAGCGCGTGATTATGTTCCGCGTTCCGTGGGTGGACGACCGCGGTGAGGTACAAATCAACCGCGGTTTTCGTGTCCAGATGAACAGTGCCATCGGTCCCTACAAAGGCGGTATCCGTTTCCATAGCAGTGTCAATCTGAGCATTATGAAATTCCTCGCTTTCGAGCAGACGTTCAAGAATGCGCTTACCACCCTCCCGATGGGCGGTGCCAAGGGTGGTTCCGATTTTTCGCCGCGCGGCAAATCCGAAGCCGAGGTGATGCGTTTCTGCCAGTCGTTTATGACCGAACTGCAACGCCATATCGGTGCCGATACCGATGTGCCTGCGGGCGACATAGGCGTCGGCGGACGCGAGATAGGCTATATGTTCGGTCAGTACAAACGTCTGCGTGACGAGTTTACGGGTACGCTCACGGGCAAGGGGCAGAACTGGGGCGGAAGCCTGATGCGCCCCGAGGCTACAGGCTACGGTGTATGCTATTTTGCACAGGCAATGCTGGCTACCCGCGGCGAGACTTTCGAGGGGAAACGCGTATGTATTTCGGGTGCGGGCAACGTAGCGCAGTTTGCCGCACAGAAAGCAATGCGTCTCGGTGCGAAAGTGCTGACTTTGAGCGATTCCAACGGGTTTGTTTATGATCCGGATGGTATGACAGAGGAGAAGATGGCGTATGTGTTCGAATTGAAGAATATCCGCCGCGGGCGTATCAAGGAGTATGTGTCCAAATATCCGACTGCGCAGTATTTCGACGGACAGCGTCCATGGGGTATCCCTTGCGACATCGCTATGCCGTGTGCTACGCAAAACGAGGTGGAGAAGCACGATGCGGAGCAACTGCTCAAAAACGGTTGCACCTGTGTGGTAGAGGGGGCGAATATGCCTACTACGCCCGAAGCCATCGCCCTTTTCCAGCAGGCGCATATTCTCTATAGTCCGGGTAAGGCAAGCAATGCAGGCGGTGTGGCTACATCTGGTTTGGAGATGACACAGAACTCTATGCGTCTCAAATGGACTGCCGAAGAGGTGGACGAGCGTCTGCATACCATTATGGCGGATATCCATGCAGCGTGCCTCAAATACGGCACAGAGCAGGACGGATATATCAATTATGTCAAAGGTGCCAACATTGCAGGCTTTATGAAAGTGGCTAATGCCATGGTAGAGCAGGGTATAGTATAAATAAAGAGGCTGTCCGGCGATATTGCCGGACAGCCTCTTTTGATTAGTGTGTGGAGACGATGCGTCCCGCGTCGTTTACGGGAAAAGCACGTCACAGAGTAGAATAATAAATATGGAAAGCGGCGATTATACATCACTTATGGTGCGGAGGGTACGACGTATCCTCTTGGTTTGCAACAACTATGACAGTTTTGCTTTGGAGGAGGACGGGCATATCGATGTGCAGATTGCGCAGGAGTATGTTTCGCTCAATCTGAGCAACCCGCCCGCTATTCTCCGTGCGGAGACCACGGTGCAAGCTCTCGAAATGGCGCAACAGGGCGAGCAGTTCGATCTTGTCATCACAATGAACAACGCGGGCAGCCTTGATGTGTTCGATTTTGCCGAGAGTATGAAACGCCTCTCGTCCGATACGCCGATTGTGCTGCTTTCCGCTTTCTCCAAACAGACCTATCGCAATATAGCCGACCACAAACGGCAATATATCGATTATTTCTTCTGCTGGAACAACTCCACAGACTTGATTATAGCGATTATCAAGTTGCTTGAAGACCGTATGAATGCCGACCACGACATCCTTGAGGAGGGCGTGCGGGCAATCATATTGGTCGAGGACTCGGTGCGCTACTATTCCACCTATCTGCCGCTGTTGTACAAACTGGTGCTTCAGCAGAACAGTATCGCCATTCGCGATGCGCTCAACGAGAAACAGCAACTCCTCCGCAAGCGTGCGCGTCCCAAGGTGCTGATGGCTACCTGCTACGATGAGGCGCTCGCGCTCTACAACCGCTATCGCGACAATATCATCGGTGTCATCTCCGACATAGGCTTTGTGGTGCATAAGGGCGACCCGTCATCGGCGGAGAAACTCGATGCGGGTGTCGATTTGTGCCGTATTATCCGTGCCGACAACCCCACTATGCCGTTCCTCTTGCAGTCCTCGCAGGAATCTATGCGGCTTATTGCCAATCAGTTGCATGTGGGCTTTATTGTCAAAAAATCGAAGACACTTACACAGGAACTGAGCGAATATATCGGGCGTGAGTTCGGCTTCGGCGATTTTGTGGCTATCGACCCCGATACGGGTGAGGAGATAGCGCGTGCCAACGATTTGGAAGGTTTTGAGCATATTATCTCCACTATCTCGCCCCGTGCGTTCCGCCGATTGTCTGACAACAACTACTTGAGTAAGTGGCTATTTGCACGTGGTCTGTTTGCTGTGGGCAAGCAGGTCTCTCCGCTTACCATAAAAGACGATTCGGACATCGAGCATATCCGTGCCATCAATATCGAGACCATCCACGATTATCGTATCAACCAGGCACTCGGTGTCGTGGCGAAATACCATCCCGACACCTACAACGATACCATTTGGTTCGCACGGTACGGCACTGGTGCTTTGGGCGGGAAAGGGCGCGGACTGGCGTTCCTCAACCATATCTTGCAGAAATACGACCTCTACGACCGTTGGGAGAATGTACGTGTACTCGTACCCCGTACATTCGTAATAACTACCGATTCCTTCGATACTTTTATCCACGACAACGGACTGCAATATGTCATCAATTCGGACATCTCCGACGAGGAAATCCTGTCCGAGTTCGTGGCATCCACGCTGCCGCAAGACCTTACCGAGGCACTGCGCCGCTTTATCCGTGTGGCACATCGTCCGTTGGCGGTGCGCTCGTCCAGCAAACTGGAAGATTCGTATTATCAGCCGTTTGCGGGCGTCTATTCCACCTATATGATTCCCCATACCGAGAACGAAGACCAGCAACTGCGACTGCTCAGCAAAGCCGTCAAGTCGGTTTATGCATCGGTCTATTTTGCCGCCTCGCGCGGGTACATCACTTCTACTGCCAATGTTCTTTCCGAGGAAAAGATGGCGATTGTGGTGCAGGAAGTATGCGGTGAAACCGAGGGAAATTACTATTTCCCGACTATCAGCGGTGTGGCACGCAGTATCAATTTCTACCCCGTCGGCTACGAGAAACCCGATGACGGCATCGTCAAAGTGGCGTACGGTTTGGGCAAAACTGTGGTGGACGGCGAGCAGGTACTCCGTTTCTCGCCCCGCTATCCGAAGCACGTAATGCAGACCTCCACGCCCGATTTGGCTATGCGCGAGACCCAGCAGACCATACTTGCCCTCTGCCTTGCCCCCGAGCGGTTCAAGACTTCTATCGATGATGCGGTCAATCTGCAGCGTTTCTCCGTGGCGGATTGTGAGCGGTTCGAATCTCTCAAAAAGGTAGCATCCACTTTCGATTACGAGAATATGCGTATGGTCGATTCGTGCTATGTGTCAGGACCTCGGTGTATAACGTTTGCGCAGGTGCTGAAATTCAATACGTTCCCTTTGGCAGACATCGTGTCGCGCCTGCTGGACATCGCTGCGGCTGAAATCAAATGCCCTGTGGAGATTGAGTTTGCTGCCAATCTGATGCAGGACCCCGCTATCTTCAATGTCTTGCAGATACGTCCCATTTCGACTGATGGTTTGACTGCCAAGGTTGACTGGAAAAACATCGATGAAAGCGCACCGATTATCCGATCGGACAGTGCGCTTGGTGTGGGCGAAGTGGAAGGAATAACAGATGTGGTCTATCTTCGTCGGGATACGTTCAACGTGTTGCGTACTCGCGAGATGGCGGAAACCTTGCGTGCATGGAACGCGCGTATGCGTCAGGAGGGGCGCAACTATGTTCTCATCGGTTACGGGCGCTTGGGGTCGCAGATTCCTACGCTGGGCGTGCCGGTACAGTGGAGCGACATCAGCGAGGCGAAAGCCCTCGTCGAGTGTAGCCTGCCCGATTTCCGTATCGATCCGAGTCAGGGCTCCCATTTCTTTCAGAACATGACCTCTTTCAATGTCGGGTATATCAATGTGGACGCTTTCTCTCGCCCGGAAGATACGTTCAATGCGGAGCAATTGGACGCTTTGCCGGCCATAGAGGAGACCGACCTTGTCCGTCACGTCCGGTTCGAAAAGCCCCTGCAAATCTACATCGACGGCTTCAAAAACCACGCCCTAATAAAACAATAAATTCACTAAACACTGACTTCTCTTAACTCATAAAACTTATAAACTTCTCTCAACACTAAACTCTCACCCCTTAACCACTTTCAACTATAAAACTCTAAACTACTAAACTTCTCTCAACTCTCAACTCTCAACTATAAACTCATAAACCCAATAATATGTTAGTAACGGCAATAACGGCTATTTTGATGCTCATTGCGGGCATTGGTATCTTCCTGGTGGCATGCCAGATGATGTCAAGCAACTTGGAATCGGCAAGTAGTGAGCACCTCAAGGCTCTGTTTTCCAAAGTGGGCAACAACAAACTGATCGGTGTCGGCATCGGTGCGCTCAGTACGGCGGCTATCCAGTCTTCGGGTGCCACCACGGTGATGGTCATCGGTTTCGTCAATGTGGGCATTATGTCCCTCAGTCAGGCGGCAACTATCATCTATGGTGCCAATATCGGTACTACTATCACGGCGCAGATTGTCGCACTCGGTCTCACTTCCGAGGGCGGTTTGTCCACCACTTCCATCTTTGCTGCATTCGCAGGTATCGGCGCATTCATCGGACTTTTCAGCAAGCGCGACGTATGGAAAACGGCAGGCGGTATCCTTACGGGCTTCGGTATGCTCTTCGTCGGATTGGGTATGATGTCGGGCTCTATGGAGGATTT
>DGIN01000045.1:5668-18559 GCA_002387325.1 Bacteroidales bacterium UBA4621
GCTATCTTTACGGCGATTATCCAGTCCTCGTCCGTGATGACATCGGTCGCAATCACGATGGTGGTAACGGGGCTTATTTCGCTCAACCAAGGTATCTATCTTACACTCGGTTCCAACATCGGTTCCTGCGTCGTAGCGATTATTGCCGGTATGACCAGTGGAAAGAATGCCAAACGTACTGCCCTTATGCACTTGATTTTCAACTGCTTTGGTGTAGTAGTCTTTTTGATTGCCGCTCTCGTGATGTATCTTGTTACCAAGGGGCAAATCAGTTTCGGTACAATATTCGAGGATATGTTCCCCAATGCACCGCAAGTGCAGTTGGCTATGTTCCATACAATCTTCAACTGCCTTACTGTCATTATCATCCTGCCGCTTACTAACCTGCTGGTCAAAACCGTTTGTGCTATCATTCCCGACAATCTCTCCGAGGAAGAGGGACAGGCTGCCAAACCGCATTTCTATTTTGTGGACGACAAGATGCTTCGCACGCCTATTATCGCCGTGCGTCAGGTCAAACTTGAGATTGAGCATATGGCAGCAGTCGCTATGCACAACTACGACATCGCTGTCTATATGATTTCAAGTCTCGATTTTCGTCAAAAAGATGCCTTCAATCGCAATGAAGCGCAACTGAACTATCTGAACAACTATCTCATTCAGTATGTGGTTCGTCTCAACTCCAAGCCGCTCAATGAGATTGACCACCGCTACCTGTCATCTATGATACGCTGTATCGGCGACTTGGAGCGTATCGGCGACTATGCCACCAATATCATTGAGTATGCCGAGGTACTGCGCGAACATAATCTCGCTTTCTCCGAAAAGGTCAAAGAGGAGATCGAGCAGGTGCGCGAAGGCGTTTTCTCGGTCTATCAAAACGTGATGAAAGCCTATATGGAAGTCAGCGTGGATGCCCTCAATGAGGCGAACAAGATGGAGGACCTTGTGGACGAGATGACCGACAAAATGGCGGACAAGAATGTGGAGCGTCTCTCCCGTAACGAGTATAACCCCACCGTCGGTGCCCAGTATCTGGAGTTTGCCAGCGACTCGGAGCGTATTGCCGACCACCTCATCAACGTCGGCAAATCCATCCGCGTCATACTCCAACCCGAGCGTGTCATCAAATGATAGCGTGTCATCCGATGGCAATGTGCGCTATCTGAAATAATGTGCATTAAAAGATGAGGATGCAATCTTCTCAATGCTGCAAAGTCAAAACTATATAGGAGCAGCAATTAGTGTGGAAGGAGCAGCAATTAGTGTGAAGACGATGCGTCCCGCGTCGTCATACCATACTGATGCTGGGGACGCGGGCGCCCTCGCCCGCGGAAAAATAATAACCGCTTTTGTCAAATTTTCTTCTATTTTTCTTGCCGCTTGCGGCATAGAAAATATAAGAAAGAATAGCAAAGTTTTCTTTTGTTTCTTTAATTTCTCTCGCACCGCGCAAGCGGTCGTAGGACAACTAACAACAAACTATGCGTTTGATACATAACCCTTGGCTCGGGGTGCAGGGCTACAACTGTTTCGGGTGCTGTCCGACCAATCCTATCGGCACACATATGCATTTCTATGAGGACGGCAATGATGTCGTCTCGGTATGGCATCCCACGCAAAACCACCAGTCGTGGATTAACACGTTACATGGCGGTATCCAGGCCGTCTTGTTGGACGAAGTCTGTGGCTGGGTAGTCTTCCATAAACTGCAAACGGCGGGCGTCACGGCAAAAATGGAAACACGCTACCACAAACCTGTTTCCACGCTCCAACCCTATATCACTCTCCGTGGTCGTTTGAAAGAGCAGCACCGCAACGTGGCGTATGTCATCGGCGAGATTTGGAGTGCCGAAGGCGAACTCCTCTGCGAGTGTCTCTGTACCTATTTCACTTTCCCCCAAGAGAAAGCCAAAGCCGATATGGGCTATATCCCATCCTCCACAGAGGGCGATGACCTTACATGGGAGCAAGTCGTCAATACTTCAAACCGGCAATAAGGCATTGTGCTTTTCTCAGTAACTCTCTTCCGCATTGGGGAATGTGGTGGCTTTTACTGCAGATATGTACTCACCCACCGCATTTTTAACCTCAACGCCGAGTTCTGCAAAATGGCGGAGAAACTTCGGGCGAAAACCTTGGTTCAGTCCGAGCATATCGTGCAGGACAAGCACTTGCCCGTCGGTCTCGTTCCCCGCACCGATACCTATCACAGGGCAACTGACCTGTTTCGTTACCTCGGCGGCAAGGGCTGCCGGAATTTTCTCCAAAACAATGGCACAACACCCCGCTTCGTCCAATAGATGGGCATCGTGGAGCAGTTTCTCTGCCTCGACATCGCTCTTTGCCCGCAAACCGTATCCGCCGAATTGATTTACAGACTGTGGTGTGAGTCCCAAATGCCCCACCACGGGAACACCTGCTCGGATAGTGTGCCGTATTACAGGCAGAACCTCCTCGCCGCCTTCCAATTTGACAGCATCTGCACCGCTCTCCTTTATCATCCGTATCGCATTGCGCACCCCTTCTTCTTCGGACACCTGGTAACTGCCAAATGGCATATCAATCACAACCATGGCGTGTCTGGCTCCGCGTACTACGCCGCGGGTGAGGAATATCATCTCGTCCACCGTGATGGGGAGCGTGTATGGGTTTCCGCATACCACATTGCTGGCGCTGTCACCCACCAATATCATATCTATTCCCGCTTCGTCAATCAGCGAAGTGAGGGTAAAATCATAACTCGTGAGCATAGCGATTTTCTCGCCTGCTGCTTTCATTTTCCGTAATTGCGTAGTCGTTACGCGAGTAGTTGGTGTATGTACTGACATTTTTTATAACAATAATGGCAACTTGGTAAATTTAATAATGGCAACTTGCCGATTATTACAATAATTTCAACTTGCCGATTCTATATTTTTATGCTTCTTTTTGCATCTCCGTATCCTTATGCTACCGGGTCTATGATGTTCGTACGGCTATGTGATTATCGGTCTTGTTCCACACTTTGATGTTAAATCTTTTGCAAAGATACAAACGATTATTTGAATGTACAATGTGATTAGGCGGTTTTTGCTTGTATTAGTGAGTTACGTTTTACTTTTTGTCACACAGTTTGTAATCGGCTGACAATTTTTTTGTTAGCATTGAAAATCATTATGACCCCGGCTCCCGTTTTTCCGCATCGGAACATAATTTCGGCTGCAACGGCTTGCAAAATTACTGCTTTTTCACTGTTTGTGCAAATGATACGGAAAGACCCCCGATTTTTATTTGTCGGTTTCCGCAAAAAGCAGTATCTTTGTAGCCGATATGCAAATAGCGTTTACTACAACATTACCTAAAAAAGGTTTTGCCCGTTTGGCGGCAGAACATAGTCTGTTTGCACCTTTGGCTAAAGCCGAGGTGCTGGTGTCCACTTTTGATAAACCCGTTACGCGAGAGATGATTGAATCCGCACCGAATCTGCGTTTGATTGCCAATTTCGGTGCAGGCTACAATAATATCGACCTTGATGCCTGTCGCGAGAGGGGAATACGTGTAACCAATACACCTTGTTCGGTGGTGGAACCGACCGCCGAACTGGCCTTTGCTCTGATGCACGATGTGGCAAGGCGGACTGTGGAGTTTGACAAAAATATGCGCAAACGGGGCGGGGTGGAGTTCGGCGTGATGAACAACCTGAGCCACTCGCTCTATGGCAAAGTGCTGGGTATCATTGGGATGGGACGTATCGGACAAGCCTTGGCACGCCGTGCCGTAGCAAGCGGAATGACGATTATCTACCACAACCGTCATCGCCTGCCTGAGCAGACAGAGCGGAAATACGGGGCAACGTATGTGGCATTCGACGAACTGCTGCGCACTGCGGATTTTGTGTCGCTCAACCTGCCTTATACCCCGGATGTACACCACATCATCGGTTCTGCGGAGTTGCAGATGATGAAATCGTCGGCATACCTCATCAATACCGCGCGTGGGGCGCACGTCGATCAAGAGGCGTTGGCGGAAGCGTTGCGTACAAGGCAGATAGCAGGGGCTGCGTTGGATGTGTTCGAACACGAGCCGCAGGTCCCTCCTACGTTCCGTTGGCTAAACAATATCGTCCTTTCACCACACACCGGTACAGGCACATGGGAAGGCCGTCTCGCTATGTGCTACGAGGTCTGCGACAACATCATCGCCTTCATCAACCATGATTTTAACAAAATGAACATAGTACTATAAATTATGAGTAAGTTGAGTAATAATCAAGGGCGAGGATATGAGTATATTTGTTTGAATACGCTATGTTCGGAGATTAGCAAGGTTCGCTTGGCGCAAATAGACAAGAATAGCAGTTATCTCGCAGCACAGCAAGCGTGGAACACACTCTCTGTAGAAGAGCAGCGGACTTATACAACAAGTGCAGAAGCCGCTGTAAAATCTGTTTTTGAATTAGAACCATTGATGATAGAACAGGGCGAGGATATTGTTGAATTATATATACAAGCAGATAGTCAAGGTAAAATAGGAGATGTTCGGGACATTATTGTACAACGAACTGATATATCATGGGAGATAGGTTTTTCTATTAAGCACAACCACTTTGCGGTAAAGCACAGCCGTTTGTCGCCTACTATTGACTTTGGGAAAATATGGTTTGATAGTCCCTGTTCGGATGCCTATTGGGCAACGGTAACTCCTGTATTTGATTATCTCAAAGGAGAAAAGGTCAAAGGGACTTTTTTTAGAGACCTGCCGAATAAGGAGAGTAATGTGTATATTCCTATTGTGCAGGCGTTTATAGACGAAATACAAAGGCAATACGAGATACATAAAGATATTCCTGCAAAGATGGTGGAATATCTGTTGAGCAGGTATGATTTTTACAAGATAATTAGCATTGATACGAAGAGAATCACGCAAATACAATCTTATAATTTGCACGGAACACTCAATAAACCAACTCGTTCAACACAGCCAACGATACTGATACCACAGGCAACGCTGCCTACTCGCATTGTAAATATAGGATTTGTTCCTGAACGGCACAATACGGCAGAGTTGTATATGGACGGTGGCTGGCAGTTTACATTCCGTATCCACAATGCGGAAGATATTGCCACACCTTCACTGAAATTTGACATGCAGATAGTGGGTATGCCGACAACCGCTATAACAATTAACTGCCTATGGAACTGATTAGTTTGTTCTCAGGAGCGGGAGGTCTGGACTTGGGATTTGAAAAGGCAGGGTTTCATACTATTGTTGCCAATGAATACGACAGTAAAATTTGTCCTACCTTTCGGGCTAATTTCCCTCAAACGCAACTGATAGAGGGAGATATACGCACGATTTCTTCGGAGCAATTCCCCAAGGGCGTTATGGGTATTATCGGCGGACCTCCTTGTCAGTCATGGAGTGAAGCAGGTACATTAAAAGGAATAGAGGACGCACGCGGACAATTATTTTACGACTATATCCGCATACTCAATGCTGTGCAGCCGTTGTTTTTTGTAGCAGAGAATGTATCTGGTATGTTGGCAAAGCGACATAGTAGTGCCGTGAATGGCTTCCTGCAACTATTTGACCAAGCAGGCTATGACGTTAATTTACAGATGTTGAATGCAAATGATTACGATGTACCCGAAGACCGAAAGCGTGTGTTTTATATAGGGTTTCGGAAAGACTTGCAAATATATGATTACCTCTATCCGACTCCTTTGGCACGGCATTTGGTTTTGAAAGATGCAATATGGGATTTACGAGACACGGCTATTCCTGCATTACCGGGAAACAAAACGAATGGAGAAAAATGCATTGTACCGAACCATGAGTACTATGTAGGCTCGTATTCCCCTATCTTTATGTCCCGCAACCGAGTACGGCAATGGGACGAACCGGGATTTACAGTACAGGCGAGCGGAAGACAATGCCAACTGCACCCGCAAGCACCGACGATGTTGAAAGTCGGCGAAAACAAGCATATCTTTGTAGCAGGAAAAGAAAATTTGTATCGCCGTATGAGTGTACGGGAAGTGGCTCGTCTGCAAACTTTTCCGGATACCTATAAGTTCTTGTATGAAGATATAGATTATGGCTATAAAATGATAGGTAACGCTGTACCCGTTAATTTGGCATATTCTGTGGCAAAGAGCGTAGTTGCTTGTTTGGAACGGCACAGCGTTTGTATGTGTAGTAACAGAGCATAGAATAAAATAATTACAACAATGAATATCACAGACAGATTTCTGAAGTACGTCAGTTTCTGCACCACGTCGGACGAAGAGACGAATATGACGCCCTCCACACCGGGGCAGATGGAGTTCGCCGAGTACCTGAAAAACGAACTGCAAACCATTGGTATGCAGGATGTAACGCTCGACAAGAACGGTTACCTGATGGCTACCTTGCCTGCTAACACAGGACGGCAAACCCACTATCGGCTTTATTGCCCACATGGACACATCGCCTGACGCCAGTGGCAAGCACGTTCAGCCGCGCATCGTCAAGAACTACAACGGCGAGGACATACTCCTCAACGAAGAAGAGGTCATCGTCCTCGAGACCTCCAAGTACCCCGAAATACTCCGTTACAAAGGGCAGGACATCATCGTCACCAACGGCAAGACGCTCCTCGGCGCGGACGACAAAGCGGGTATCGCAGAGATTGTCTCAGCGTGCGAATACCTTATCCAACACCCCGAAATCAAACACGGCAAGATACGTGTAGGTTTCACGCCCGATGAGGAAATCGGTCAGGGAGCCGACCACTTTGATGTCGCGAAGTTCGGCTGTGACTTTGCCTACACCATGGACGGCGGCACGATAGGCGAACTGGAGTTCGAGAACTTCAATGCCGCAAGTTGCAAGATACATGTGCACGGCATTAACGTACACCCGGGCTACGGCTACCACAAGATGCTCAACTCCATGCGCATTGCCTACCAGTTGGCTGTCATGCTGCCCCGCTGGGAAACCCCCGAGCATACGCAGGGCTACGAGGGCTTCTATCATCTCGTCGGTATGACCGGCACCGTGGAGGAGACCACCCTCAGTTACATCATCCGCGACCACGACCGTGCCCGTTTCGAGAGCCGCAAGCGCGAGATGGAGCACCTTGTGCGCAAGATAAACCGCGAGTACGGCGAGGGCACGGCAGAGATTGAGTTGCGCGACCAGTACTATAATATGCGCGAAAAGGTAGAACCCGTTATGCACATCGTGACCCTTGTGGAAGAGGCAATGAAGGAAGTGGGTGTCACCCCGCATATCCAGCCTATCCGTGGCGGTACGGACGGCGCACGCTTGTCTTTCGAAGGGCTGCCCTGCCCCAATATCTTCGCTGGCGGTGAGAACTTTCACAGCCGCTTCGAGTATCTCCCTATCCCCTCCATGGAGAAAGCCATGCAGGTGATTCTCAAGATAGTAGAAAAAGCATAGCCTGTTCCTCTCGTCCTTATGCCGCTGTCAGAACGTACATATTCCACCCCCTTGGGCGACATCCGTTATTGGGTAAATGTATTTGTAGCGGAACGCCCCACGTTGGTGTTCCTGCCCGGACTGACGGCTGACCACACCTTGTTTGATAAGCAGGTCGAGGCATTTGCCGAGGAGTACAATATCTTGGTATGGGATGCCCCCGCCCATGGGCAGTCCCGTCCTTTCTCGTTAGCATTCTCGCTCAAGCAGAAAGTCCAATGGTTGCACGCCATAGTGGCAGAGAACTGCGACGCAGACGCACCTCTGTTCCTCATTGGGCAGTCGATGGGCGGATACGTGGCGCAAGAGTATATTTCCCTTTACCCCAATGAGGTGACAGGTACCGTTATCATAGACTCCGCACCTCTGGAGCGTACCTACATCACTCGCGCTGAGTTGTGGCTGCTCAAGCACGTAGGCCCGGTCTATCTTCTATACCCTTGGAAGCAACTGCAACGTGCAGCGGCACAGGGTTGTTCGACCACAGAATACGGCAGAACGCTGATGTACAATATGTTATCCGCCTACACGCACGGAGAGTATTGCGCCCTTGCGGCACACGGCTATCGTATTTTGGCGGAGGCAGTAGAGCAGCATACCGCCCCCATTGAAGGCTGTCCGATGCTCCTCTTGGTAGGCGAACACGACCGTGCAGGTTCCTGCCTGCGCTACTGCCGCAACTGGTCCAAACGCCAACACCTGCCTTTGGTCTATGTTCCCGCAGCCGGTCACAACTCCAACACCGACAATCCCGCCTTTGTCAACCGACACCTCCGCGAGTTTGTCGAAACACATATAACAAAATGAAGAATATGGATAGCAACGAGAAAGGATATGTATATATACTGACCAACCCGAGTTTTCGGGAGGATTGGGTGAAGATAGGCAAGAGTGCACGCCCCGTAGATGTACGTTCCAAGGAACTGGACAATACCGCTGTGCCGTTGCCTTTTGAGATATACGCCACCATTCAGACGACCAAATACGACTATGTGGAGAAATATATCCACAAGACCATTGACCGACTGACAGATTTGCGCATACGCCAAAACAGGGAATTCTTCAATGTACAGCCGGCAGTTGCCTTGGATATATTCCGCGATATAGCCAACATGTTGGATGACGCGGTAATCACTGTATATAAGGACAACAAACCTATTGAGCAGCATGCCGCAGAGAATGCTGACGCTTCCAATGAAGAACAGGTACATACCCCCAAGCGTGGACGGTTCAAATTCAGTATGGTGGGCATACAAATAGGCGAGATAATAACCTTTGTGCCTACAGGTGTGCAAGTGAAAGTGGCAAGTGACGATACCATTGAGTACGAGGGACGGATATACAAACTGTCCCCTTTCGTAGGTACATTCATGCCCGAGGACAAACGTAACAATTCCGGTGCCTATCAAGGTGCCAAATACTTTTCATACAAAGGAAAGATATTGGACGATATGCGCTGCGAAATAGAGAATAAGTAGGGATTGGATAGGAAAATGCAATGATGGATTGGTCTAATTTCAGTTTTATCGATTTATTTGCTGGTATCGGCGGAATTCGACTAGGTTTTGAATCAGTCGGGGGGCATTGTGTCTTTTCTTCTGAATTTGATGAAGATGCATGCATAACATACCAAGCCAATTTCGGAGAACACCCTGCTGGGGACATCACAAAAATAAATGCACAAGACATTCCTGACTTTGACATACTGCTTGGTGGTTTCCCATGTCAAGCATTCTCTATCATAGGAAAGCGATTGGGATTTGCTGATGAAACAAGAGGCACCCTCTTTTTCGATATAGAACGTATTCTTCGAGAAAAAAAACCAAAAGCCTTTATGCTCGAAAACGTTCGAAATCTCACCGCACATGATGGGGGAAAAACATTCAAAATAATTCTCTCTCATCTTGAAGCATTGGGCTATACGGTCTATGCAAGGGTGCTTAATGCATTAGACTATGGTTGTTGCCAAAAACGAGAACGTATCATTATTGTTGGTTTCCTTGAGCCTGTATTGTTTTCATTTCCACAACCTTGTGCAGGAAAAGCAAGACTACAAGACATTCTTGAAACAAATGTACCACAAAAATATTACGTACGTGAAACAATACGGGACAGTCGTCTTGCACGCCTAAAAGACCCCAATTACCCCAAACCATATATTTCGCATGAGAATATTGGAGGTTCCATAACTCCGCACCCGTATTCCGCTGCATTACGAGCAGGGGCTTCTGCTAACTATATCTTGATTAACGATGAACGACGCCCTACAGAACGCGAAATGCTTAGGATACAAGGATTTCCCGATTCTTACAAGATTGTTCTTCCTTACGGGAAAATAAAAAAACAATGCGGAAACTCGGTCGCAGTACCAGTAATGAAAGCAGTTGCAACGCAGATGGTGCAGGCTCTCAAACAATATGAACTCTATAAACAACAGCATTATGCCTAAAAAGAAAACAAATACCATTACAACACAACAAGCAAAGCAAGCACTTGACAAAGTTATCAACAAATCAAGGGCACATTGGTATAAACCAATACAAATAGCAGAAATCCTCTACCAAAATCGCACTGCTCATAATATCAATTTGGAGCATTTGGAGGATTATCGAACAAAAAGCAAAGAGTGGAGAGATAGTATCACTTTGCCGCTATTAGGCAGAGTATGCACCAGTAGTGCGAAATTCCAAGATAATATCTTTGATGACAACGCAATACCACCACGTGTTCTAAAAATATTGGGTGAAGAAAATATCCGCACAAATGGTGCCGTAGAAGCCTATATTTATCGCTGTTTCTTTACGAAACAACAACAATTTCAAGTAGCCCTCTCTGTTTGCCTCGATGCTAAACCGAACACTTTCTTCGTTAAAAAGTTCATTGATGCTTTTTGGAAAGAACCGGGATTAAAGCGTAGTATTGACAAGGTGTACGAAATTATTGTATATTCGCTCTTTGAAACGCTGGTGGAGGCTATGGAATTGAAAGTGTCGGTATTTATTGGTGAAGATGCATTACCTATTCTTACAGAATTTGAGGACTTTTCACAAAGAGTAATGTGCTTGGATGCTACACATACTAATCATATTCAAAGTGCAAAATTGTATCGTGTAGGAGTTACCAATGCTGCCGATAGAGGACTGGATATGTATTCTAATTGGGGACCTGCCATACAAATCAAGCACTTGTCTTTAGACCCTGATTTGGCAGAAGAGATAGTAGCCGGAGTTTCTTCCGACAAATTAGTCATTGTCTGCAAAGATGCAGAAAGAAAAGTTATCCAGTCTTTGCTCACGCAAATAGGATGGCGTAGTCATATTCAAAGTATCGTTACAGAAGAAGATTTGATAAATTGGTATGAAAAAGCCTTACGAGGAACATATTCTTCCAAACTATCACAAAAATTGTTAGACGCCTTAGCAGAAGAAATTTCATTAGAGTTTCCTCACGTATCTAACATCCCTGATACATTACAAAGTCGTCATTATGATAATATAACAGATACTTTTTGGCAATAGGATAACAAAAACTTCTATTTTGGCAAATGTATATATACGATATAACTGACTGCAAAACAAAGATAATAACTAAACAATTAAATCATTAATACAATGTTAAAGGAAACACCTTTCACAGCGACCCATATTGCGTTGGGTGCGAAGATGGCAGAGTTTGCCGGTTTTAATATGCCTATCCAGTACCCGACGGGTATCAATCAGGAACACATGATTGTCCGCACGGGCGTGGGCGTATTCGATGTCAGCCACATGGGTGAGTTTTGGGTAAAGGGTGAACGCGCCCTTGATTTTTTGCAGTATATCACCACCAACGATGTCAGCAAACTGGATGCCGGCAAGGCGCAATACACTTGTATGCCCAACGGCAAAGGCGGTATTGTGGACGACTTGATTATCTACAAATACTCTACCACCAAATACCTGCTTGTGGTCAATGCCGGCAATATCGACAAGGATTGGGAGTGGGTGAACAAACAGAATACGTTTGGTGTCAGTCTGGAAAATGCCAGCGACCGTTATGGTCAGTTGGCGGTGCAGGGACCGAAAGCCACCGAGTTGCTGCAACTGCTGACGGATGCCGACCTGAGTGCTATTCCGTACTACTCGTTCCGCGAATGGTCGTTTGCAGGTGTACAAGGTGTTATTCTGAGCAATACGGGCTACACGGGTGCAGGCGGATTCGAGTTGTATTTCCCAAAGGAGTACGGCAAACAGATATGGGATGCCATCTTCGAGGTGGGTAAGCAGTTTGGGGTGGCTCCTATCGGATTGGGCGCACGTGACAGTCTGCGTCTCGAAAAATGGTACTGTCTTTACGGACACGACATCGATGACACCACATCGCCTTTGGAGGCGGGTCTCGGTTGGATTACCAAGTTTGACGCCAAGGACTTCATCGACAAGGATTTCCTCCTTAAGCAGAAAGCGGAAGGTGTGAAACGCAAACTGGTTCATTTCGAGTGTCAGGAGCGTGCTATCCCGCGTAACGGCTACGAGATCTGCGATGCCGAAGGTAATCAGATAGGTCATGTAACGAGCGGTATCATGCTACCGAACACCAAGGTCGGCATCGGTATGGGCTATGTGAAGACCGAGTTTGCCAAGAAAGAGACCATCATCTACATCAAGATTCGCGAGAAACTCATTCCCGCAAAAATAGTGTGATTTTACAATTGGACAATTTACAAATTTATAACAGATATGAAAAAAGTAATTAAAACCTGTCTGGCACTATGCCTGTGTGCCTTGACTATGGTGGCTTGCAATGGCAAGAATGGTGGCACCGATGTGGACAATGTCAAAAAGGTGCAGAAATGGGCTGATGTCGTAAAAACGTATCCGATGTTGCAGGATTTTCCTGCGTATGAGTACGAAATGGAAAATGTGCAGTACAGCAACAGCCACGGATTGGAACAGGTAACATTTTTCGACTACAAATGCGAGAAATCGTGTTACGACAACTACAAGAAAGCCATTGAATCGTCAAAATTTACCGGTAATGACTATGGCACAAGTGCTAACTATAGTTTGAAGAAAGATGGTGCTACTTTGCTAATTACGATGTCCTACTCCGGTGGTAATTTCACTTGCCAATACAGCAAAGAGACCGACTAAGTACAGTTTTTTATTGATGGTAGAGGTTGTCCGCCAAAGCGGGGCAACCTCTTTTTTTGTGTATTTTCCCTGTGGTTTCCCTGTTCTTACCCAGTGGATAACCATATTGTATATTTGTGTATCCACCTTGCATCCACCTTATATCCACCTTACTTTTTTATAATAGGGCAAGCGTGTCAAAGCAAAGTTTATGCAGTTTATACAATAAATATAGTGCATAAAGTGTATAAAAAGGTGGCTTATCGTATCGAAAAAAGCCTTTTCTTTCTACGTCCTTTCTACGTCTTTTCTACGT
>DGIN01000045.1:18597-32809 GCA_002387325.1 Bacteroidales bacterium UBA4621
CGTAATGGGTATATGGAGGTAGCAAGATTGCATACTCTGTATATTTTTTGCATTGCTTACTCTGTATATTTTGGGGGTGGAATATATGGTTGCAGATTTCGGCAGAGCCGATAACGACACGGGACGACAAGGCGTTCTGCTCAAGCCACAGGCTTTCGCTTCGCTACGGCATTCCGTGCGTATTCGTTTAACGACGCGGGACGCGTCGTCTCCACAAACATAGTATGGTCATACGGTTTGTGGCAAACCGACCGCGGACGAGGGCGTCCGCGTCCCCGGAATGATGTCCGCGTCCACGGAATGGTGTCCGTGATTTCGGAACAATACATAATTTTGATGCGGTAGCCCTGTTTTATATAGGGTGTATTTGCAAGGTATAGGGTGTATTTGCAAGGTATAGGGTGTATTTGCAAGATATAGGGTGTATTTGCAAGATATAGGGTGTATTTGCAAATATCGATATTTTTCCGTAAATTTGCGCCATAAAAAAAGAATGTTATGAAAACAAAAAATGTGGCTCTTGTACTTGGTTCGGGCGGAGCACGCGGTATGGCACATATCGGGGCAATAGAAGAATTGACAGAGCGGGGGTATAAGATAACAAGCATTGCGGGTACCTCTATGGGTTCAATGATTGCCGGTATGTATGCGGCGGGGCGTCTCAAAGAGGCGAAGGCGTGGTTTTTGCAGGTGGACAAACAGTTAATCCTTCGTATGATGGACATTTCTTTGTCGCTCAATTCGGTGGTGAAAGGCGAGCGTATTATCAACGAGTTGGAGAAGGTGGTACCCGATTGTATGATAGAAGACCTGCCTATTCCCTGTTCGATTGTGTCGTCAGATTTGATTTCAGCGGACGAGGTGATATTCAAGACAGGGAGTCTGTTCAATGCCATCCGTGCCAGTATCAGTATTCCGCTGTTTTTCCAGCCTGTTCAGAAAGGCAGACGCCTGTTGGTGGACGGTGGGATACTCAATCCGCTGCCGCTCAACCGTGTGAAGCGGCAGCGCGGTGATTTGCTTGTGGCGATGAACATATCAGGCAAAGACCGGATGTCGGTGAAAAAACAGCAGACCAAATCCGCCCTGAGCAAAGCAACGGAATTGATTAAGAAGAGCGGCATCAATCTGCCTGTGCAACTGCAAGGGCTGACTATGCGTTTGGAAAAAAGACAAGTGGAGCAGAGTGTCAACCTGTCCAATTCTGTGAATTATATCACAATGGTTGACCGGATGCTGGATATGCAGATACAGCAGAACACACAATTAGCCCTCCGACTCACTCCACCGGATATAGTAGCCGAGATGCCGCAATATGCTTTCACTACTTTTGATTTCGACAAAGCCGAGACCATAATGGAGCAGGGGCGGCTTCTTATGCGTGCCGCTATCGACCGCTATGAATTGGAACAATGAACAAAGAATAAAGAATAAAGAACATTTCCCGTAGTCTCTGATTCGTGTTTATTGGCAGGATGCTATAAACATTTTACCGTTTCTGTTTGCGGTAGGCTTGTGCGCTGATACCCGTGTGGATACGGAAATACTTGCAGAAACTGCTTGCTGTGGCAAAATCCATACTGAAAGCAATTTCTTTGATACTTTCGTCGGTGTTGAGCAGGCGTTGTTTAATCTCGCGAATGGCAATCTCGTTGATAATGTCTGACGGGGTCTTTTTTGCCACCTGGTTGCAGATATAGGTCAGGTACTTTGCGGAAATCGCCATTTGTCCGGCATACCACGACACCGAGTGGCGCGATGTGCGGTTGTTCTCCAACAGGCGGACAAATTGTGAGAACAGTTGCGTAGTGTGCCGGTTGACCTTGTTTTCGCTAACGGACACAGTATCTTCCTGCTGCTGTTGGTGCATAGAGTCGTCCACCCATGAAATCATCTCAAAAATGATTGCCTGTGCCAGCATTTCGGCAATTCTTTTTTGGTACAGTGTTGATTCCTGCGCATAAAGTGCCACCAAACGTCCGTATGCTTCGCTCAGTTGCAGCCGGCGCTCGTTGAGATGGATTATAGGATGGTTGGAAAGAAATTTGTACTTGTCATACCAGTTGTCTTGCAGTCGCAGGCACGAATAGGCTATATCGCTGAGCGAATCCGATGTAAAAGAGAAAATCCGGCATTGGAAATCCGGTGTATGCATATAATGCCCAAGTAGAAAATCCGGCATACAGAACAACAGGTCGTTCTGCTGTATTTCGTAACTGTCCTGATTCAATTCCACACGCAAACGCCCTTGACGGCACACGATAATCAAGGCAGAGGCTGCCGGCACTTGATTGTTGTTTACCAAAGCGTCCAAATCGTCAGAGATAAGAATGTCCTCATAAGGAATTTTGCCAATCATAATTATTCCGTTTTTCGTAGATAGATGTTTGTACCACGTTGAAATATACAAAAAATGTTCCAAACGGACAAAATATGCTTTTTTGCGAACCATAAAAATACCATGTGGTAATAAAAAGTATGCAGTTTTTGTATTCCGGATAATTGGCAAGGTATATATTGGCAGCATTTTTGTAGTATAAAAGAAAAATAATGCCCGAACACAAAGACAGACATTTGTGCCGCTTTGGTTGCACATACTGATTTTGATTTTTGCCATCAATACGGTTGTAGTTATCGTGATGGAAAACCGCCGGCCGACGGATACGTTGGCTTGGATGCTTCTGCTGTTGTTTGTACCGGTTGCCGGTTTGGTATTGTATTTTCTGTTTGGTGTACGTCCGGCGCGGCATACGTTTATCAAACCGCACGATTTGCAGACTCTCAAATCGTATATACAGCCGCTCTCGGTGGCACCGACCGAAGCGGAGATGCCATTGGCAAATCTGCTGCTTGCCAATAATCAGGCATACCTGACAGCCGATAACCAACTTGAGTTATACACAGCTTTCAAGGATATGGTGGCGCACTTGCAGCAGGATTTGCAGAAAGCCAGACATCATATCCATTTCCAGTTCTTCAAGTTTGAAGATGATGCCGTTGGGCGGCAGATAAGTGATTTGCTGATAGACAGAGCCTCGCACGGGGTGGCGGTGCGTGTCATATATGATGCCGCTGCCAATTGGTCGGTACCGGCAAGTTTCTATCGCCGTTTGCGCAAGGGCGGTGTGGAGGTACGCTCTTTCAACAAGATTTTTCCTTATCTGACATCCTTTTCCAACTACCGCAATCACCGCAAAGTGGTTGTCATAGACGGGCAGGTGGGCTATATGGGAGGTATGAACATAGCCGAGCGGTATCTGACGGGGATACGTACAGGCGTATGGCGTGACACGCATTTTCGGATAACGGGAGCGGCCGTTGGGGAGATGCAGATAGCCTTTTTGTCCGATTGGCATTTTGCTGCCCATCAACTCCTCACCGATGCACGCTATTTCCCGCAGTCTGCGCCGGGGACTTTACATTCCAAGGTGCAGATCGTTACCTCCAATCCCACCGACCCGTGGCGGGTGATGAATCAGTCGCTTACTTTGCTTATTGCCCGCGCCGAAAATTATGTATGGCTCCAGTCGCCGTATTTTATCCCTACCGATGCTATTCTCGGTGCACTTTGTACGGCCGCCCTTGCGGGGAAAGACGTACGCTTGATGATACCCGCCCAAAGCGACAGAGGTATTCTGGTGCCGAAAGCCACATTCTCTTATCTTGATAGTGTCTTGTCGGCTGGGGTGCGGGTTTTCCTTTACGATGCAGGTTATATGCACGCCAAGACGGTGGTTGCAGACGACAGGATTGCCGGTATCGGCAGTGTGAATATCGACCCGCGCAGCATCAGTCTGTCTTTTGAAATCAATGCTTTCGTTTACGATACAGGCATCGCCCGGCAACAGCGTGCATTCTTTGAGCAGGATATGCTCCGGTCGCACGAACTCAGTCTTGCCGAGTGGCGCAAACGCTCTTTTGTAGAGCGTGGTATAGAGTCCTTTGCGCGTATTCTTGCGCCTGTTTTCTGATAAAACAAACGGCATCCAGTGTATAGTATAGTGTGCATTTTTTTGAAATTTATTGCCTGTTATTTCTATGTTTGGTATTTTTTTTGTAACTTTGCAGGCTGAATGAGTATGCGAAAACGGATTATATATATAGTATCGTTTGGTTTGATGGCATTGGTTGCGCCGTTGTTGAATGCGCAGAACGGCACTTCGTCGCCTTTTTCGCGCTATGCGTACGGCGAACTGAACGACAATGTGCCGAATACTTATCGTGCCATGGGCGGAGTGGGTATCGGTATGCGTAACAACAAGGTCATCAACTCGGCACAGCCCGCTTCTTATACAGCGTGCGACAGTCTGACATTTATGTTCGACCTCTCTGCAAGTGTGATGTGGTCGCGCTACAGCGATGCTACGGGTATGCGCAACAAGGCGAATGGCAACCTTGATTATCTGACAATGCAGTTCCCTCTGTGGCGCAGATACATCGCTTTTTCGGCGGGTGTATTGCCCTATACGGCGGTGGGTTACGATGTTACCATGTCCGATTCTATCGGTTCGGGCTATCATTTTACGAAGTCGTATGTTGGGACGGGCGGTATCAGCGAGGTCTATGGCGGTTTGAGTTTCAATATATGCGACTGGTTTGCGCTCGGTGCGAATGTCTATTATATGTTCGGGAAGGTGGATAATACCCGTTCGCTTGCTTTCAGCGAGTCGGCACTGGCAAACACCACGCAGAAGGCGTTGTTCACTGTCAGCAGCGTGCGGTTTCGCTATGGCGCACAGTTCTTCCACACCCTTGGAGACCATTCGTTTGCATTAGGCGGTATCTTTGAGGCGAAACAGAAACTGCATAGTACATACACGGCTTATGAAACCACGCTTTTAGATACAGTGTCTTCAAACAATGACGGATACGAGGTACCGATGGTGTACGGAGGTGGTGTGAGTTACACGTGGGCGCAACGCCTGACGTTGGCTTTCGACTATCAACGGCAGTGTATGAGCGGTGCACTCTATGAGGGACAGAAAGGGGCGTTGAGCGACCGTGACCGGTACAGTTTCGGTATGGAATACCGCCACGACCCGACCGGACGGCGCTATGTGGACCGAATGGAATGGCGTTGCGGACTGAACGTGGCGAACTCGTATGTATTGAACAATAGTGCAATGGACTATACCGCCAGCATCGGTGTCGGTTTTCCGCTCCGTACATCGGCAACGGTATTTAACGCAACGTTGGAATACGGACACCGCGGAGGACGGGCTATGGGATTGACGGAGAACTCGCTCAGGCTGATACTCAATGCGTCCATTTCGGAGAACTGGTTCTTCAAACGCAAGTTGTAATTGGCACGTTATCTGAATAACCTTTTGAAAAAGAAAAACGACAACCTAATATATAATTAAACACATTTTAATTCTATACGTAGAAATGAAAGTTAATTCATTACTGATTATGGCTATCTGCGCGGCAATGCCTGCTTTGGCTTGCGCAAAGAAACCGAAAAAAGTAGAGGCGGCACCCGCTCCTGCAGAGCAACCTGCTGCGGTAGAGGAAGAACCTGCTATCACCGAAGATTGTCTCATCAATGTATCGCTTTTCAACGAGAGCGTAAAGAATAAGCAGTTCGCTGACGCTTACGGTCCGTGGTGGGAGGTGTATAACACCTGTCCAAATGCCAACAAGGTTATCTATACCCAAGGCAGCAAAATCATTGATTGGAAATATGCCAACACAACCGATCCGCAAGAGAAAGAACGTCTGCGTCAGTTGATTCTGGAGATGAGCGACAAGCGTATCAAGTATTTTGGCGACGATCCGAAGTATCCGACGGCATATATCCTTGGTCAGAAGGCTTTGGACTATTGTCAGTATTTCCCTGATAGTTCGATGGAACCTGCTTACGGCTGGTTGAAACAATCGGTTGAGGGAATGGGTGTAAAGAGCCAGATGCAGGTGTTGGCAAAGTTTGTGGATGTATCGTATTCGCTGTTCAAATCGGACAACAACAAGTATGGTGAGCAGTTTATTGCCGACTATGAGTTGGCAAGCGAACTGCTGGCGCAACAGGCTGCCGACCCTACAAACAAGAATGCCAAGTATGCCGCCCAACAGAAGGATTATGTGGACAATGTCTTTGCCGTTTCCGGGGCAGCCGACTGCTCTAAATTGGATGAGATTTATGCCCAGGTAGTAACTGACAATGCCAACAATCTGGATATGCTCGGCAAGGTGATTGCGTTGTACAAACGAGTTAAATGCACCGAGTCGGATGTGTATTTTGCGGCTTGCGAGAACTCGCACCGCCTGCAACCTACCGAGGAGTCGGCTGCCGGTTGTGCCCGTATGTCGGCAAAGAAAGGCGACTATCGTGCTGCTATCAACTACTACGAGGAGGCTATACAGCGTGCACAAGAGTTGGATGCCAATGATGAGGATATTGCTGACTATCAGTATAATATCGCATTGATTTGCTATTCGAACCTGAAGAACTACCAGCAGGCGCGTGCTTATGCGCGTCAGTCGCTGAATAGCAAAGAGGACCAAGGGCGTTGCTATATCCTGATAGGTCTTTGCTATGCCGGTTCGCAGCCCTATTCGTCGGCAGATTATCCAGCAGCCAAGGCGGCAATTCTTAATAAAACCGTATACTGGGCTGCAGTGGATAAGTTTGTACAGGCGAAACGTGTGGATTCTGCTTGTGCGGAAGATGCCGACAAACTGATTGCTGCATACAGCAAGTATTTCCCCACCAAAGAGGAGATGTTCGACCTGCCGAATGAGTTGGGCGGTGCAACTTTCACCGTAGGGGGTTGGATTGGTGAAACAACGGCTTGCCGCGCTGCACGCTGATGCCAATCAAACAATCAACAAGGCACAATGCACAATGTGTTGCAAAAAACGCATTGTGTGTTGTGCTTGTTTTTTTGTCCCTTTTGTCAGTGTCTTGCCGCCGCGGGGAGATGAAAATTGAGCGCGAGGCACTGCAGGCAGACAGGTCGCAAGTGCCTATTCTGGATGCCAATGAGGTCTCGACGCTTATTTCCGATTCGGGTATTACCCGCTATCGCATCAATGCGGAGCGGTGGCAGATCTTTGACAAGGCAGACCCGCCGTATTGGAACTTTGAACAGGGAATCTATATCGAGAAATTTGATGAAGACCTCAATGTAAACGCCTCCCTGCGTTCTGACTATGCACAGTATGACGAGGAGGCGCAGATTTGGCGTCTCGAAGGCAATGTGTATGCCGTCAATCAGGAGGGTGAAATCTTTGAGACCCCGTTGCTTTTTTGGAACCAGAAGACCGAACGGGTCTATTCCGATTCGGCAATCCGTATCACCCGCGAATTGTCTATTATTGAGGGCATCGGCTTCGAGTCCAATCAGGAGATGACCAAATACACCATCAAGAACCCCACGGGTGTCTTCCCAATCAAGGAATAACGTTTATTCTTTGTTGCAGAGTGCTGAAAGGGTAATGCTCTTTTGTCCCGTGCTCTGCATATTAATTGTTAATTATTACTTGTTAATTGAGCATGCTTCAAGGTAAAACCGCCATTATCACCGGTGCCGCACGCGGTATCGGTCGCCAGATTGCCCTTCTTTTTGCCAAAGAGGGATGTAATATCGCTATCACGTATATTGTCAGTACAGAGCCTGCGCAAGAGGTTTGCGACCAGGCGGAGGCAATGGGTGTAAAGGCCAAAGCCTACTTGAGCGACGCTGCTGATTTCGATGCGGCGCACAATGTGGTGGAACAGGTGGTGAAAGACTTCGGGCGAGTGGATATATTGGTGAACAATGCGGGGATTACGCGCGATACACTGCTGATGCGTATGTCGGAGCAGCAATGGGACGATGTGCTGCGTATCAATCTCAAGTCGGTTTTCAATTTCACCCATGCCGTTACCCCCGTTATGCTTCGCCAGCGTAGTGGTTCGATTATCTCTATGTCTTCGGTGGTAGGGCTGAGCGGTAATGCGGGGCAAGCCAACTATGCGGCTTCCAAAGCGGGGATTGTCGCTCTGATGAAATCCACAGCCAAGGAACTTGGCAGCCGCGGTATCCGTGCCAATGCCATTGCCCCCGGTTTTATTATGACCGATATGACAGCCGCTTTGCCCGAAGAAACGCTCAAACAGTTTGTTTCCCTTATTCCTATGCGCCGTGCGGGACAGCCGGAGGAGGTAGCCAAGGTGGCATTGTTCCTCGCCTCGGATTTGTCGTCGTATGTGTCGGGGCAAGTGATACAAGTGAATGGCGCAATGGGATAAATAGTGCAAACCCGTAACAGCCATATGGGGGTCTAATAGGTTTAAGGAACATCGAAAAATCAAACAAGTCTGACGACTTGACCGCGGACGGGGTGTCCGCATCCCCGACCATATTATATAATTTTACGGAAAAACGACATTGAAAAGAGGCTGCCTACACTTGTCAGGCAGCCTCTTTGTTTTTTAGAAACAGAGTGCTTTCACTTGCTCTTCGAGCATATCTCGGTTGACGGCGCGGTTGCGGGTCTGGGTACGGTAGTTATAGACCGTTTTTGGTGGAAAGGCGTAAGAAACGTGCAATATCCTCCGAATTGGTGATTCCGAGACGGATAAGTGTGAATATACGCAGTTCGGTGGACAGGCGGTTTTGTTGCGGGATGCTAAAACGTTCCTCCGGACGGAGCAGTGTATTGAAGTCCTCTACAAAACGGGGAAATAGAGAGAGAAAAGTCTCGTCAAAATGCTGGTAGAAATCGCGCAGGGCATGGTCGGTTGGATCGTCTTGCCGTATAGAGCGCAGCAATTGTTTGGATTGGTCGGACAGCACCATACGCAGCAGTCCTTTGTGGTATTGGTTCATCTGCTCAATGATGTCCGAACATTCTGTCATATATCGTGTTACGTAGGTATCTCGGATACGGTTGGAGTCGTTGAGTTGTGTATTGAGAAGCGACAGTTGCCGGTTGGAGTCGGCTAATTGTGTGTTGCGCATCACTAATTGTGCGTTGGCGCGGTGCCATTTGCGCATAATCACCACAAACACGCATAGCAGTATCACCAATACGGAAACGGCGATGGTGAGCGAGTAGATAAGTGTTTTTTGCCGGTGTTGCTGCTCGGCTATCTTGTCATGATAAGTGTTGAGTATGAGTGGCATATCGTTGGCCATCTCTATGGTACGCAGTCGTGCCTTGCTGTGTTGTGCATCGGATATGCAGCAGTTCATATACCGGTAAGCGCGTTCTATGTCGCCTTGTTGGAAGAGGATGAGGGCTACTTCCCGCAAGGAGGCGTGTTCCATCACACCATGCTGCATGTCGCTGATGGCAGACAGGGCGAAATAGTAGAGTGCCGAGTCCAGCATCGGTTGTGCGCCTGTTTGCCGGTAGAGACGCTGGTAGCAGGAACCGATAGAGTTGGCAAGGTAGCGTATATAGTCCGAACTGTCGGGCAGTTGCGACCAAACAGGGAGCAGAATAGACAGTGCCGCTTGCGGTGAGGTCTCCATAGTAACAAGTACACGTTCTTGCGTAAGCCAAATGGGATTGTTTTCGGTTTCTATGACCTTCTTGCGCAGGGGGAGGATATGTTTGCGTGCTTCCGCACGGTCTTCCTCAAAAGTGGTGAATTCCGCCTGCCAGATATAGACGAGACTCAGTGTGCGGTAGTAGCCGGTTAGCAGGCTGGTGTCAAGTTGCTGTTCGACGGAACGGAGTAAGGAAAAGGCTTTCTGATAGTTGCCGCTCACCGCCATACTCTGTGCCAAACAGATGGTGGAGCGTTGTTCGGCGGTGCGGTTGCGGTTGGTACGGGCGATGTGGATGGCTTTCTGGGCGTAGCAGATATTACATCTGGTGAAAATCCCTTGCCAAACCGCCTTCTCCAGTCTCTTTGTAGAGCGAGGGCAGGTCGTGTCCCGTCTGTTTCATCACTTCGACCACCTTGTCAAACGACACGCGGTGGCTGCCGTCGGTGAAGGAGGAATACAGGTTCGCATCCAAAGCGCGTGCGGCTGCGTAGGCATTGCGCTCGATACACGGTATCTGTACCAATCCGCATACGGGGTCGCAGGTCATACCTAAGTGGTGTTCCAGACCCATCTCGGCGGCGTATTCTATCTGCGCTACCGACCCGCCGAACAGTTGGGTGGCTGCCGCCGAAGCCATCGCACAGGCTACACCCACTTCGCCTTGGCAGCCCACTTCGGCACCCGAGATGGAGGCGTTTTGTTTCACTATGTTGCCCACCAAGCCTGCGGTGGCAAGGGCGTGCAGAATACGTTTCTCGCTGAAATTGCGGCTTTTCCACAGGTGGTACAATACGCCCGGCATTACACCGCACGAACCGCACGTGGGGGCGGTTACTATCCTGCCGCCGCTTGCATTCTCTTCCGCCACCGCCAAGGCGTAGGCAAACACCAGACCGCGTGTACGGATGTTGTCTTTGTAACCGCTGGCTTTTACATAGTACATATTCGCCTTGCGGCGCAGGTGCAACGGTCCCGGAAGCACCCCCTCGGCATCCAGTCCGCGCTCCACTGCCTCCACCATTATGCGCCAGACGGTTCGCAGATAGTCCCAAATCTCTTTGCCTTCGCAATCTTCCACATATTCCCAGTACCCTTTCCCCTCAAATTCGCAATAGTGCATAATGTCGAGCAGGGTGTGCCTGTCGTACAGGTCGGGCGTATTGGGTTCGGTATAATCGGGGGCTGCCAAAGCACCGCCGCCCACACTGTATATCAGCCATTTGCCTGTCTCTTTGCCGTCCGCATCGTAGGCACGGAACTCCATTCCGTTGGGGTGAAAATCAAGGAAGGTATGCGGTTTCCATACTATACGTATGCCGGGTATGGTGTCCATAATCGCCACATCGGTCATGTGCCCGTGTCCCGTAGCCGCCAATGAGCCGTAGAGCGTAACCTCATAGCGGGCGGCATCGGGGTACTTGGCATAGAATATCTCCGCCGCCTTGCGCGGTCCCATGGTATGGCTGCTCGAAGGTCCGTAGCCGATACGGTATATTTCCCGAATCGATTTCACAATTTACAAATTAACAAACTTACACATTTACAAATTGGAAATCGTTATCTTCGCCGTGCAGGCGTTCTCCCCCGCTTCGTTTTTCTGGATATATTCCACTCCGTCGGCTTGGACGAGGTAATGGGTGTCAAGCGGCATACCCATCCTGACCTCGCGCTGGTAGTTGATGTCGAGGCGCACGCGCTTGCCCGCCCAGTCGGGGCGGTAGGCATTGAGCATTGTCTCGAGGTATTTGCACGAGTTGCAATGCCGGTTGTAGTCCACGTCGGAGTATTGCACGGTATGCGGCACTATGCCTGTCGGTTCGGCTATCGGCAATATGCGTGCGGGGCGTGCCATATCCAATACCTCGCCGTCCACGTTGGAGGTGAAAACCTCGCGGTCGAACACATTCACAATCTCGCGCTTCTCAAGGCTCAGTACCGCCCATTGGCTTTTGCATATACCTATAAGGCGCAATTCCCCGTTTGCCTGCTTGAGGTAGAGACGGAAATCACGTGTGGAAATCATATGCGCATTCTGCTCGATCCATGTCTCGAAAACCATTGTCTCGCCGTGGGTGGGGAAACAGGTCATCTCCACCGACAGGCGTGTCAGTATCCACGTCAGCCCCTGCGGGTAAAGGTATTTGATACCGAACCCGAGTTCGTCCGCCACTCTGCCTGCCGTCTCCAGCAGGTAGTTCTCCAATACATACAACCGCAACCGGCGGTTGAAATCCACTTCCTGATACTTTATTTCGTATTCGTACTGATACTTCATAAGATAATTTACCAATTTACACACTTACCAATTTACAAATTCTTTCATTTCAGCCACTTGTCCAGCCAGTCGAAGAACGTGCGCTGCCACAGAATGCCGTTTTGCGGCTGCAGCACCCAATGGTTCTCGTCCGGGAAGATGAGCAATTCGGCAGGCACGCCGCGCATTTTCGCTGCGTCAAAAGCCGCCATAGCCTGGTTGGCGAGGATACGGTAGTCTTTCTCGCCGTGGATACAGAGAATAGGCGTGTCCCATTTGTCGACAAACCGGTGCGGCGAATTGGCAAACGTGCGCTGTGCCACGGCGTTGTCTTTCTCCCAGAACGCACCGCCCATATCCCAGTTGGCAAACCATTTCTCCTCGGTCTCGAGGTACTGCATCTCCATATTGAAGATACCGTCGTGGGCGATAAACGCCTTGAAACGGTGGTCGTGGTGCCCTGCTATCCAATAGACGCTGTACCCGCCGAAAGAGGCGCCCACGCACCCGAGACGGTCTTTGTCCACGTTGGGCGAGTGGGCGGCAAACTCGTCTATGGCGGTGAAATAGTCGCGCATACATTGTCCCCCGTAGTCGCCGCTGATCTCCTCGTTCCACTCCTTGCCGAAACCGGGCAAGCCACGCCGGTTCGGTGCTACAATGATATAGTCGTTGGCGGCCATCATCATAAAGTTCCAGCGGAAGCTCCAGAACTGGCTCACAGGCGACTGCGGTCCGCCCTCGCAGTAGAGCAGGGTGGGGTACTTCTTGGTCGGGTCGAAATGCGGCGGGTAGATTATCCATGTAAGCATCTGTTTGCCGTCGGTGGTTGTCTGCCAACGCGGCTCCACACGCCCCATCTCTATCCTGTCGTAGATATTCTTGTTCTCGAATGTCAGTTGGTTCAATTCGCATTGTGTATTGTCCGTTGTGAATTGATATATCTCGTTTGCCTCGCGCATCGAGTGGCGCAAACAGATATAGGTGTCCCCTATGTTCCCGCACGGCTCGTAGTCGTACTGCCCATCGGGTGTCAGTTGGCTGATTGTGCATTCCCCATTGTGCATTCGGCATTGGTAAATCCGCTCCGTAGCGTGCCAAACGGCATTGAAGACGAGGGTGCTGTCGTCTTTCCAGTAGTACGAATCCACATTGGTGTCCAATCCGCGGCTGGCAAAGATTTTCTCTCCCGTTGTGCGGTTCATAATGAAGAGGCGGTTCTCGTCGCTCTCGTACCCGTCGCGCTCCATACTCTGCCAGGCTATATACTGCCCGTCGGGCGAGTAAGCGGGATTGGTGTCGTAGCCGAGGTTCTCCTCGGTGATGTTCTTGTGCGAACCCGTGCGCACGTCATAGATGTATATGTCCGAGTTGGTCGAAAGCGCATAGTCGAGACCTGTCTTCTTGCGGCACGTGTAGGCAATTTCCGTGCCGTCGGGACTCCACGCCCACTGCTCCACGCCGCCGAAAGGCTTCATCGGACTCTCGTAGGGCGTGCCTTCCAGCAGGTTGGTCACATCCGTAACCTGCAACTGCTTGTCCGCCAAGTTGTTTTTGTCCAACCGCACAAGAAACGGTTGCGGCGCACTCTCCGTCCATTCGTCCCAATGCTTGTACATCAGGTCGGTTACCACCCGCCCCGTGGCTTTGTCCAAGTCGGGATAGCGGTCTTGGGTGGTCTCTATGGTCTTCACCTGCGCCGCAAGCAGTATCTGCGCGTTGTCAGGCGAGAGCAGGAATCCCTCGATGTCCTTGTCAAAGCCCGTCAGACAGATGTCTTCGTTGCGCTGATCGGCACGGCGCACGTGGAAATAGAGTTTCCCGCCCTTCAGATAGGCGAGTTGCCCCTCTTTCGTCCATGCTGGAGACGAACCGGTGAACTCGTCTTCCTGCTCCAACTGACCGTTTTTCAATTTGCATATACGTATCCACGTAGTCGAGCGGTTTTCGGGGACACTATAATAACTCACGGTGTAGGCAATCCGCTGATGGTCTGCGTCTGTTGCCACATCGCCGATACGCCCCATAGCCCACAGGGCTTCGGGAGTGAGGCGACCGCCTTCAATGGTGATTTGGGGTTTTGTAACCGGTTCTTTCTCTTTTGTGGCATCGGTTGCGCACGATGCCGCCAACAAGGCAAGTCCTGCCATAAGCCATACGTTTGGTTTCATACTTCGTTCTGTAAAATCGGTTGCAAAGATACAAAATAATCCGCATCCGTGCAAATCGCCGCCCGCCATTTTTTCCCCCTAAGGCAACCGCATCAAAATTATGTATTATTCCGGGGACGCGGACGCTCTCGTTCGCGGTCGGTTTGGCACAAACCGTATGGACGATACTACGCTTGTGGAGACGACGCGTTCCGCGTCGTTATCGGCTTCGCCGAACTGTAAATATACCCTAATATGTCTTTCTGCTCCCTGTATACTATCTGTAGAGTATGCTGAACAACCCGTTAATAACCCGTTAATAACCC
>DGIN01000083.1:0-3234 GCA_002387325.1 Bacteroidales bacterium UBA4621
CGCGGTAATTTGCCTGTTGGAGCATTTGGAGCATTTGGAGCCGGTTGGAAGCGTGTAGAGCCGTATGGAGACGACACAAGCCGCGTCGTCAAGTTCCTGTTGCATCAAGGAAAAAGTGGCACTGCGGCGTCTTGTCGCAGTATTTATCAATGCTTGATTGCATATTCCCATTTTTTTTTGTAACTTTGCAGGCTGATTGATAATATGGCAGAGAAAGACTTTATATTTCGTTGTTTTGCAAGCGGCAGTAGCGGTAACTGCTACTACCTCGGTACATGGGAACGCGGCATCCTTATCGATGCGGGTATCTCCGCACGCTTGATACAGAAACATTTGCGCAGCATGGGCTTGGACTTCGGAAATATCATGGGTGTGCTGGTAACACACGACCATGCCGACCATATACGCGCAGTGGGGACACTCGGAGAACGGGTGCACCTCCCTATATACAGCACACGCCTCATACACGAGGGGATTGACCGCAACTACGGCGTACGGGAAAAACTCAAAACTGCACGGCGGTATTTCGAAAAGGGAGAGCAGTGGACGCTCGGAGACTTGACCATCAATACGTTTGGCATCAACCACGACTCTACCGAGTGCGTGGGATATGTGATTGACTACAACGGACAGCGGTTTATGATTGCTACAGACTGCGGCGAACCCAACGAGCAGATGGAAGCCTGTATCCGAACAGCCAACCATCTTGTTATCGAGGCCAACCACGACGAACATCTCTTGCTCAACGGACCCTATCCCACCTATCTCAAAGAGCGTATTCTTTCCCCGCAAGGACACCAGAGCAACTCCACCTGCGGAGACCTGCTGGCACGCAACTACCACAACGGATTGCGCAATATATGGCTCTGCCACCTCAGTCTGGAAAACAACGACCCAAAAGTGGCATACAATACGGTCGCGGACAAACTGCGCGGAATAGGGGTGGAACCGGGGCGGGACGTCTATCTGAAAGCACTGGAACGCACTGACCCGAGCCGTATCTACCGCTTGGGAAATACAATATTGAAAGATACTGAAGAATAAATAAAAAAACGGGAGGTAATATGGAACGATTAGTGATTATCCCTACTTACAACGAGAAGGAAAACATCGAGGCTGTCATTACGGCGGTTATGACTCTGCCGCTGGATTTCAGCGTGTTGGTAATCGACGACGGCTCACCCGACGGTACGGCGGACATCGTCAAACGCTTGATGGCTAACCAATACAAAAACCGGGTGTTTATCATTGAACGTGCAGGGAAACTCGGACTCGGAACTGCCTATATCACAGGCTTCAAATGGGCAATAGAACACCAAGCGGACTATATATTCGAGATGGATGCCGATTTCAGCCACAACCCGCAGGACTTGATGAAACTGTATGATGCCTGTGCCAACGGAGGTGCCGATGTCGCTATCGGAAGCCGGTATGTAACGGGCGTGAATGTGGTAAACTGGCCTATGGGGCGTGTACTGATGAGTTATTTCGCCAGCAAATATGTGCGTTTCGTACTCGGTATGCCTATCAGCGACACCACAGCGGGTTTCGTATGCTACAAACGCAATGTGTTGGAAACTATCGAACTGGACAAAATACGCTTCAAAGGATATGCTTTCCAGATAGAAATGAAATTTACCGCCTACAAGTGCGGTTTCAAAATTACCGAAGTGCCGATTATCTTTGTCAACCGTGTCTTGGGTACAAGCAAGATGTCTGGCGGCATTTTCTCGGAGGCACTGCTGGGTGTCGTACGTCTGAAAATCAGTTCGTGGTTCCGCAAATACCCGAAAAAGAATGGATAACCGCTATCTGATAGGGCTGTTCGGACTCTGTGTGCTGTTCCTTTCCGCATGCGGGAAAAAGGCGCAGACAGAACAGGAGTACATAGAAGAGGAAATAGTCCCCGTCCGCTACGAATACGGCTTGGCTATCGACTCGTTCCGAATCGATACCGGCTATGTCGGTACAGGAGAAACCCTTGGAGGCATACTGAACCGTCTCGGGGCTACAGAACAACAGGTGGGGCAGGTCGGAACACTCCCGAAAGAAGAGTTCGATGTGAGGCAGATACGTGCCGGCAAACAGTATCTGGCACTGTATAGCACGGACAGCGCACACAACGGGGTACTGCGCTATTGGGTCTATCTGGCCGATGCGCGGACGGCGAAAGTGCTGCACCTGACCGACTCCCTGCACGTCGAGCATATACAGAAACCGGTACGTATCATCCCCCGCAAAGCGGAAGTGGTGATTGAGTCAAGCCTGTGGAACGCTATGGCAGGCAACGGGCTGCCCGTGGAACTGGCTCTCGAACTGAGCGAAATATATGCTTGGACTATCGACTTCTTCGGCTTGCAGCAAGGCGACTCCATACGCGTTTTCTACGATGAACAATACGTGGACTCCACTCGCTGGGGCATCGGACGTATCTATGCGGCCGATTTCTACCACGCCAAACGGTGGCAGGAAGCATTCTGGTTCGATATATCCGATTATCAGCCTGCCGGCACACCGTGCAGAGGCTATTTCGATGCCGACGGCAACAGCCTGCGCAAAGCCTTCCTCAAAGCACCGCTCAACTATAGGCGTATCTCCAGTAAGTTCTCCTATGCACGCAAACACCCCGTCTATAAAGTGGTTCGCCCGCATACGGGAGTCGATTATGCCGCACCAGCAGGAACACCTGTAGTCGCAATCGGAGACGGGGTGGTGATAGCGAAAGGCTACAAGGGCGGTGGCGGAAATACGGTCAAAATACGGCACAACTCCACCTATACCACCGCTTACCTCCATCTGAGCAGATACGGCGAGGGTATCGCTGTCGGCAAACATGTGAACCAAGGGCAGGTCATCGGCTATGTGGGCAGCACCGGTGCCTCCACAGGACCGCACCTCGATTTCCGCGTATGGAAAGGCGGCACTCCCATCGACCCGCTCAAGATGGTCTCACCCCCCGTCGAACCCGTACCTTCGCAATACCGCCCCGTTTTCGACTCGGTAGTTGTGACTCTGCGCGGGGAGTTGTAGGGCAAGGTACAAACATTATATGAAAATAATCATAAGTATGACATTAGAGAATATATTGACCAAGAAGGTGCAGGAGACTGTGAAGAACCTCTACGGCATCGAAGTAACAGAACAGCAGGTACAACTGCAAAAGACCCGCCCCGAGTTCGAGGGCGACATCACCCTCGTGGTGTTCCCCTTTGTAAAGGCGGCACGCAAAGCACC
>DGIN01000083.1:3296-3469 GCA_002387325.1 Bacteroidales bacterium UBA4621
GCACAAGTGGCGGCAGAGATTGGCGAAGCATTGCAGGGCGACTTGGTAGAGAAATTCAACGCCGTGCAGGGCTTCCTCAACCTCAGCATTGCGCAGACCTATTGGCTGGAACAATTGCAAGCCATAGCCGACACCGGGAACTACGGCTGTCATACCCGCACCAAAGAGGACGG
>DGIN01000071.1:0-11212 GCA_002387325.1 Bacteroidales bacterium UBA4621
ATCACACGTATCCAGTGTGCGTTTGTCGATACCCCCGAGGTGGACGCTATCGTCGAGCATATCAGCAAGCAGCAACGCTATTTCGAGCCGTACCAGTTGCCCGAATATGTCCCCGAGGGGCAGGAAGATGCCGTAGCACCGGGCAGCGTGGACCTCAAACGCCTCGACCCGATGTTTGCTGATGTCGCACGCTATGTCGTTGCCAAGCAGGAGGGCTCCACCTCGCGTCTGCAACGCGCTTTCGAGATCGGCTACAACCGTGCGGGCAAACTGTCCGACCAACTCGAAGCAGCAGGTATCGTCGGACCCAACAAAGGTCCAAAGGGACGCGATGTACTTATTCAGGATATGGATATGCTGGAACAGAAACTGCAAGAACTCGGAGCAAACTGAAACCTATAAGCCTAATCCGTCTTATTCGTCTTATTCGTCTTATTGGACTTATAAAAAAAATAAAAACATTTTTGCCTTCTTCACCCTGTCAATCGTTATAGGATGGTTATAGGATGCGCATAGGATAGATTACTTTTGAAAGATAAATATATGTTACAAAAACTGCATACATATTGTATTTTGTTGCTGCTTTGCAGCCCGGTATTTGTGTCCGCCTCTACGCTGGAGGTCTTTCTTTCCAACCTCGAGCAACAGACTCTCCAATCGGATTTTACCATTACGGTCTCCGAGGAGGTGGCGCAACCGATGAACTACCCGGGCAGTATCACTATGCGCGGCAACCGTTTTCTGCTCTCTATGTTCGACACCGAAGCGGCATACGACGGCAACACCTTATATATATATAGTGCCGCCACCGACGAACTGACCCTCTCCCACCCTACCGAGCAGGAACTATTGGAGGCGAATCCGTTCCTCTATGCCCAAGCGTTGGTCAAGGTATGCTCTGTCTCCGAGCGTCCCGCCAAAGACCCCACGCAGACCATCATCACCCTCACGCCCAACGACCAAACCATCGGTATTCAGCGTTTTACATTGCGCCTTAAACAAACTGGAAATAATACCTACCTTCCCCTGTCAATAGAAATCAAAGAGGGCAAACAACTCACCACCCTTACCCTCAAGCAACCCCGCTATATCACCACCCCCGTGTCGTTCCGTCTGGACTACCCCGACGCCTACCTCAACGACCTTAGATAATTTACAAACTTACAAATTTACAAATTCCATGCATACCAAGTCTCTCATCATCGGTTCCGGTCCTGCGGGCTATACCGCAGCCATCTATGCCTCGCGTGCCAATCTCTCCCCCGTACTTGTCGAAGGACCGCAAGTAGGCGGACAACTGATGATCACCACCGAGGTGGAGAATTTCCCCGGTTACCCCAACGGCGTGGAACCGTTCCAAATGATGGACGATATGCGCCGTCAGGCAGAGCGGTTCGGCACCCGCTTCGTACAGAGCATTGTTACCCGTGTCGATTTCTCCTGTTCCCCAAAGAAGGTGTATCTCGAGGACGGCACGGAATACGAAGCCGATACCGTCATCATCGCCACAGGTGCCAGTGCCAAGTTCCTCGGCATACAGTCCGAGGAGGACTACAAAGGGCGCGGCGTTTCGGCGTGCGCTACGTGCGACGGCTTTTTCTACCGCAACAAGACCGTGGCTGTGGTAGGCGGAGGCGACACCGCTTGCGAAGAGGCTTCATATCTGGCAGGGCTCTGCAAAAAAGTATATATGATTGTCCGCAAGCCCTATCTGCGTGCGTCCGAGATTATGCAACAGCGTGTGCTGAACAATCCAAAGATAGAGGTCTTGTTTGAGCACAACACTCTCCGCCTGACAGGCGAACCGAAAGTGCAAGGCGCAGACCTGGTCTATCGCAAAGGCGAACCCGACGAGCAGATTCACCATATCGACATCGACGGTTTCTTCCTCGCTATCGGACATCGCCCGAACACCGGTCTTTTTGCCGATTGGCTCAACCGTGATGCCGAGGGCTACATCATCACGGACGGCGACAGCCCACGCACCAATATACCGGGCGTCTTTGCCGCAGGCGACTGTGCCGACCCGCACTACCGTCAGGCGATTGTTGCCGCAGGCAGCGGTTGCAAAGCCGCCATCGAAGCCGACCGCTACCTCAAATCATTGTAAACGATACTGCCGGGGACGCGGACGTCTCGCCCGCGGTTATGGAGACAATCCGCTTTTGCCTATTTTCTTCTATTTTTTCTTGGGCGCAAGCCCATAGGAAACAGAGAAACACACAAAATAATAACCATTAAACCCATTAAATCTTATGCAACTATCTGAATTAAAGAAAGCATTTGAGCAAACCTACAAGCACGCCGCAACAGACATCTTCTTTGCACCGGGGCGTGTCAACCTTATCGGAGAACACACCGACTACAACGGCGGTTATGTTTTCCCCTGTGCACTGAGTTTCGGTACATTCCTGCTCATTGCCCCCAACAAAGACAACGTGCTGCGCTTCTGCTCGCTGAACATCATGGACGAGTGCGACAACTACCCTGTTACCGAAGTCCCGCTTGCCAATGTAACGACACCACTCGAAGCCAAACACTGGGTAAACTACCCGCTCGGCTGTATCGCACAATTCGCCAAACGCGGAGTGGCTATTCCGCAAGGCTATGACCTCCTGTTCTGGGGCAATGTACCTGCCGGTGCCGGATTGAGCAGCAGTGCCGCTATCGAGGTCGTTACCGCCTATGCGATGAATGATCTGCTCCATACCGGCTACGACCGCACCGAGATTGCCAAGATCGGACAACTCTCCGAGCATGAGTTCGCAGGCGTTAATTGCGGTATTATGGATCAGTTCGCTTCCGCACAAGGCAAAGCCGACTACGCTATTTTCCTCAACTGTGACACACTGCAGTTCGACCTTGTGCCTATCAAACTGGATGGTATCAAGGTGGTTATCACCAATACCCATTCGCCGCACAAACTCGACTCGGGTGCCTACAATGCCCGCGTGGCACAATGTAAGACAGCGGTCGAGCAACTCAATACCGTGCGTCCAATCAAGAACCTTGCCGAACTCACAATGGCAGAGTTCAAGGAAATAGAATCGGCTATCACCGACCCCGTGGCACACCGCCGTGCACGCCACGTGGTAGGCGAGGTGCAACGCACCAAAGATGCCGTAGAGGCACTGCGCCAAGGCGATATTGCCAAGTTCGGGCAACTGATGAACCAAAGCCATATATCGCTCCGTGATGACTATGAGGTTACCGGTCTCGAACTCGATACATTAGCCGAGACGGCATGGACAATCAACGGCGTCATCGGCAGCCGTATGACAGGTGGCGGCTTCGGCGGCTGCACCGTATCGCTGGTAAAAGAGGAGGCTATCCCCACCTATATGGAAGTGGTAGGCAAGACCTACACCGACAAGACCGGTCTCACTGCTGACTTCTACATCGCCCAAATAGGCGACGGCGTTCACCGCGTAGAATAAACAACATACAACCGTATAAATAGCAAGCGGCTGCCCTGCAAAATGCAGGCAGCCGTTTTTTTTGTGGAGTATCGAGCCCCACAAGAAAAAACGACTGTATCGACACCTATCAACTATCCCGGCGGGACTGGCTGACAATTTATAAATCTTGGACGAGACGCACCGAGTAGCCGTAGTAACGAAGGTTGCTGGACTGCGGGTTGACGCTGTAGCCTGTGAAGTACAGGGTGTACGCGCTGTCGTTATTGTACATCATACTTGACCAATAGAAGCCGCAAACTCGCACACTGAGCACGTTCTGACCGTAACGGTAGCCTGCAGCAGGGAGAAAGACTGCACCTGCATCTTCCATCTTCTGCCAATCAGAGAGTGTGTAGGTATTGTCTGGCCAATGAGGATTATTGACATCGAAATTGCTATCGTGATAGGAATCACCTTCTTTGTCGACTAAACCTTTTTCCGTACTCGGTGTGAAAGTAATACCGGCAGGAGCAGTCCAACCATCGGGCAGGATAATGATACCATTCACTCCATTCACAGAACCCAAACCAAAGAGTTTTGGCGCATTGGTTCGAGTATAGAACAAGTAGTACCACTCGTCCTTCGACAAAGTACGCCAAGCATTAGGAGTGTCCATACCTATAGTATTTGCCCCCCAATCCACAAAAAAATCACCACTATAATCGGATTTGGACAGTGAGGTACTTATGCCCCACTTGGCACTGCCTGTACTACAACTCCAACCGAACAAGTCTATCCAACCGGTATAGGTGTCGGAGATATTGGAATTATCGCTACCGATATAGTCATACTGATTCTCGGCAAAACGCCATATCTTGGCACTTGCCTGATACTGCAAATTGCCGCGAGAGAAACACACCTGCTTGGTGGCAGATATGGAGAATGCACCCGAGAGGACATCGTCCGGCACAACCGATGTACTGAAAGTAAGGCTGTCCACCGAACTCAAAGTGAACTCCGTCTTTGCACCATCGACCCATACATTCAGTTTCACAACCTCTTGGGCATTCAGGGAAACAATTGCCAGCAAGGCAACTGCTAATAATTTAATGGCTTTCATATTCGTGTTATTTCTGTGGGTTAGGCTATTGTTTGATGAAGCGAACTACCTGCGTACCTATTTGCAACAAATAGGTACCACCTGCCATATCGGACACATTGACCTCTGTTCCTTCCACCTGCTTAATCAGATGCCCTTGCATATCATATACACGCAGCGTTTGCCCCGAAGCACCGTCCACCACAAGGATGTCCTGAGCAGGATTGGGATATACAGAGATAACGGTTGCATCTGTATCGGAAGCCGAAGTACCTGTTGACTCATTGAACACAATACGACGGATATTAGCCACCGGCTCGGTAGCCAGCAGCGTTCCGGTATGGCTCCACAACTCAATATTACTGCCGTTAGGCACCAATTTGCCTATCATCGAAACAGAGTAAGCAGTCTCTGCTCCTGACATAGGCACAATCTTCAACTCTGTGGCGGCATAGGCGGATAAGCCCACGACACACAGCAAGAGGATTAGTAATTCTCGTTTCATCATAAAATATTATTTGAGTTAAACATATGTCCAATAGGGCTAATTAGACTTATAGGGCTAACTATACTAATAATATGCGGGGGCAGCCCTTACCGGGTGTTACTCAACGTTGCGTCCTGCGCCGTGTCCGCACCGACACTGCATACACACCTGCCAGCAAGAGCATAAACAACACCGGTATATCGCCTACAGGTTGGAAGTTCGGTGTGGCAGGAGGTTCCTCTTCTCCGCCGATGGTAGGCGGTGCTTTGCGCGGACCGGATGACATTGCCACATCCAATCCCGCCAAATCGCCTGCAGCGAACGGGACGCTGTATTCATTGGTGAAGGCAGAAGGCATAGCGGCAAACCGGAATCCTGCCGTCTCATTATTACTATTCATCGGGACGGATGCACTACTCATTGAGACAGAGACACAGTTATTCGGGGCAGAAGCACTATTTATCGGAGCAGAAGCACAAGGGGCATCATAGAACGGACTTTGCCCGAACACCGGCAATCCGACAAACAGAGGCAGCAATATGATAGTGTATTGTATTTTCATTGTTGTAATCATTTGTCCGGTTTTACAGTACAACTTTCTGGCTTCCGTATCGGGTGGCGACGATGTAATACCCTGATTCCAAATCCATTGCAGCGGTGGCTGTTCCTTGCGGGAAAGCATATAAAAGGGTCCCATTGACGCTATATACGCTTACCGCCTCGCCGTGGGTGTGTATGGTCAATGTATTGCCGCTGACCTCACACAACATCTCGGAGCTGTCTATCTGCGGCACATTGCCCTCATCGGTAGATACCGCCTCTCTGTAGCGGATAGCAAAACGGCGGGACTGCGTAGCAACACCCACCCCGTCCGTTACATAGCACTCAAAGGGGTATAGCGCACGGCTCAACGAAGAGTGCCGGAACGTGTTGCCGTTGTTCTCCAACAGATACACACAACTTACACTCTGGCGTGCCATTGTGTTGTTTCCCGACATCAGCGCAGTACCGCCATGCTTTACGGAGAATTTCGTCTCTATAGCAGGTTTATCCATACTGCGGAATGTTACCACTTTGTCATCATACCAACTCTGCTTGAACTGTATCAGATACGGGGTATATCCTTCCACTTTGTCTGTGGTCATAAACTCAGGATACCCCTCCTCATCGAATGTTCCTGCCTGCTTGAGCAGCCAGAAATGACCGCCTTTGCCTCTTACCCACGGTGTAATCTCCACTTCCGCATTGTCATCGGTGTCATACAGCGTTACCGACTCTACATCAAACGGCAGGTACAGGGTCTCCCATTGTCCGGATTTGAAGATACGGTGGTAGAGAATATGATCCACGTTCATATCCGCCTCTGCCTCTGTCAGCAGACTTTCCGCATTCGGGTAGTTGTGGTGGTAGATATCCATCTCGCAGTTTTCACCCCACGTCCATGATTTCAGGATGTTGCCGCTGTTTCTCCACGCAGTTCTATAGTCTATCAGATAGGAACAAGGCACATATACCGTACCGGTTGCACTCGCATTGACAAACGGGTTGGTATCGCCGCTTGCTTCCCTGCGCGGCGGCGTGGTACCCATAGCATATATGGCTGACAGTTTGGGGCAGTCGCCAAACGCCCAGCCGCCGATAGAGTCCACTGTAGAGGGTATCACCACCTTGGTCAGTGCCGAGTCTTTGCAGAAAGCGCGGTTGCCTATCACTTTCAGTCCTTCCGACAGACGTACCGAAGTCAGGTTAGGATAGTCGCGAAAGGCGTTGCTGCCGATGCTGCGCACAGTACCCGGTATCTCTATGGCAGTTACTCCGTTTCCTCCCCTGTATTTAGGGCAAGCCCAGTCGGCAATCTCCGTTACAATCAGTTGATATTTACCCAGTTGCACATTCGACGGTATGGTCATCGTGCCATTGACAGGGTTCATCAGTTGTACCAGTGTCACCTCAGTATCCTTTTCCGACGGACGGGAGAACTGGAAGCCTCCTTTTGTAAAGAGACATGCGTCCTTTATGCGGTGCCAATTCCAAGGCGCGATTTCCGTATAGCCACCCGTAAATCCCAATCCGCAAGGCACAATGATGTCGCATTTGTCCGCCTTCGGCATTCCTGCCAAAGGTCCCTCTGCATCCGTGGCAGGAGGAGCAGATGGCAGCATCTCCACCCATTCCAGTTTGGGGCAGTCGCCTATGCAATAGCCGCCCATGAATGTCACGGTACTCGGTATGGTGATATTGGTCAGCAACGAGTCCTTGCAGAACGCACGGTTGCCGATGTACTCCAGTCCCTCATTGAGCGTTACCGAACGGAGACTGTGGCAGCGACGGAAGGCAGCATGGTTCAGTTTGCGCATGGTCTCCGGCAGCACCAAGGAGGTGATACGTACGCTTTTGGTATTGAAGACACTGCTGTCCACTTCCACCACAGAGTAAGTCCTGTCTGCTATCTTCGCCGATGCGGGTATAGCGAGTTCGCCGTCAATCGTATTCGACAGATAGCCGCATACGGACACCTCTTTTTTGCTATTGTCAATCACACGGTAGCGCAACTTATTGTCCGAGAATATAGGACTTTCGTCGCACAAGTCGGTTACTATATTCTGATAGAAATGACGGTAGATAGTATCGCCTTTGCTGTCAATGTAATACGAGTAGGAAGTATAGTCGGCATAGGCATCATACGAGCCGCACGGGATAAGGATATGTACATAGGGAAGACTCTCATAGAACATATTGTTGCCGCCCACCTTGGCGGGTACGGGCGACAGAAACTGTATATTCTCCAACCCGAAACATCTGCCGAAAGCGAAATCCGCGATGGTGTCCACTGTACTCGGTATCACCAGGGTTTCCACCAATGCCGAGTCGTTGCAGAACGCACGGTCGCCAATCATACGCAGCCCCTCATTCAGAGAGATAGAGGTCATCTTATCACACCGGTAGAACCCCTTGTCCTCAATGGTGGTAATGGTGTTAGGCAGTTCCACCTTGGTAATCTGCCTGCAACCGGAGAAACCCTCTGCAGCCACTGTGGTAACCTCATAGTTCACACCATCAAGTGTAACGGAGGCTGGAATCACGAGTTCTCCCATGAGGATAGCGGAGCCTTTCTGTACACTCACACTCAGTGTCGCACCATCCGTATTCAGTATGGTATATTCCAGCGTATTGCCCTCGTATGTATATTCGAATGCATACGCCTGTGAAAGAAACATTAATACTGCACACAGCAATAAACTTCTTCTTAAATTCACTAATACTCTATTCATAATTTATTTGGTATTTGGTCTGTTATCCATTTCAGGGGTGTTTGTTCACTGATTGTTCGGTTATTCAGTTTGGCTGCTGCAACCTCAGTTACCACCCTTTCAATCTCTTTTGTACATGAAAACGCAAAAGTGCGGCAAAGATACGACTTTTTTGCAATATATACAACATTTATTGCATTTTATTTATTAACAAACCGTTGTTTTTTCACTTTCGACTTATCGTCATCCGCTATCCATACAGGCAACCGCATCAAAGCAATGTCCATATAGTTTATACGATATTTTTATGCACTTTATGCAATATCAGGAGTGCATAAAGTGCATAAAAACGAGGGTGTCTAATAAGTATAGAAAGCAGTGAAAAAGCAGGCAAGTCTGACGACTTGACTGCGGACGGGGCGTCCGCGTCCCCGACCATACTATATATTTACGGAAAAACGACATTGAAAAGAGACAGCCTACACTTGTCAGGCAGCCTCCTGCCTTACGCTCACGTTTCCACAAACATAACGGCGCGGGACGCGTTGTCGCTACAGATATGACGATGCGGGACGCATCGTCTCCATAGCACTGCAAATTCATCCAAGCACAAGAAACCTTCAGCAAAGAACTTGTGCTATACGGATTAGGATACCGGTATTATCGTGCGATGAGGCGGATGGCGAAGCCGCCGCCTGAGGCGAGGCTGATGGTGAGGGGGGCGGATGCGGAGGTGATTTGCTGCTCCTCAATCACTGTGGCATAGGGGTTGGTCTGCCAGTCGGCATCGGGGGCATCACGGTAGATTTGCGCCGTGTAGGCTCTGCCTGTATGCGCTGTGTAGGCTTTGTCGGTATGCGCCGTGTCTCTGTTCGGCGAGGTAGTCTCTGCATCCCCATCAAAGAGGAACGACCAGTCGAGGGTGATGTCGCGGGGAGTGTCGTCATTGACGGCACCGATGTACCAGTCGGCGGACCGGCGGTCTTGGCGTGCCATAACGAGGTATTTGCCTATCTCGCCCGAAAGCAAGCGGGACTGCTCCCAGTCGCACGGCACATCGCGAATGAATTGGAACTCTGCAGGGTGCTTCATATAGTTCTCGGGCAGGTCGCATGCCATCTGGAGCGGCGAGTACATAGTAACAAAGAGTCCGAGTTGGTTAGCCAGCGTAGCATGCACGCGGGTGTTCGGCTGCACGGGGTTGTCGAAACAGAAGACACCCGGGGTATAGTCGGCAGGACCGGCAAGCATACGCGTAAAAGGTAGCGTAGCCACATGGGAAGCGGGGCTTCCTCCGTCGGCACTCCATGCGTTCCACTCCTGCCCGCGGATACCCTCCTGCGTAAAGAAATTGGGGTATGTGCGGCAGAGACCTGTCGGCATCACCGGTTCGTGGTTGTCGATGCAGACATGGTGGCGGGCTGCGGTCTCGATGACACGGCGATAGTGGCGAACACCCGACTGGGAGCGGTTGTACTGCTTGCCGTCCACGGTGGTGATGATAGGACAGACATACCCCGTCTTGACGGAGTGCATACCGTAATGCTCCATATAGTCGTACGCCTCATCCAGTTCGCCCTCGTATTGGGCGGCATTGCCCTGTGTCTCGTGGTGGAAAACGATTTCCACACCGCGGCTGTGGGCATATTCTGCCAAATAATCAATATCGTAGTCGGAATAGGGCTTTACAAACGAGAATTTGGCTCCGGGAACCGTGCCGTCCCATGCGCCCCAACCTTCGTTCCAACCCTCGGCAAGGACACCGCCGAAACCGTTGTCGGCAGCGAAATCAATGTAACGCTTCATATTCTCGGTGGTGGCACCATGGATAGGTCCCTGGCTCCACGTCATCGTCTTGAGGTGCATACCCCACCAGATACCGATGAATTTCATCGGGTGGATCCACGAAGTGTCTTCTATGCGACAGGGTTCGTTAAGGTTGAGCATCACACGCGATGCCACAAGTGCGGGCAGGTCATCCACGATAACCATCATACGCCACGGGGTCTGCCAAACGCCTGATTCGTATGCTGCTACGCCATTCTGCCACGGAGTGAGATAGGTACGGATAGTATTGCCCGCATAGTAGAAATTCTCGGCAGGATAGTCGGTGAGGTTGGCTTCGTGGAGGAAAGCATAGCCACCGTCCGCCAACTCCAATGTGATAGGCGAGCAGGTGGTATCTTTCTGCGAGATGGGTTCGCGTGTCCAAAGGGCTTCGTAGTACTCGGTGCGCCATGGGATAGACCATGCTTGCGGTTCGCGGACAAAACGATACTCGGTTTTCTCGTCCATAACGACCATACTGTCGATATTAGACGGGAACATATATCGAAAAGCGAAACCGTCGTTGAAGGCACGGAAGACGATGTCCATTTTAGTTCCCGACTCGTGCTGCAGGTGTGCGGTCAGTTGGCGGTAATGGTTGCGGATAAGACGCTCCTCGCCCCAGACGGTCTCCCATGTCTCATCGAAAGAGGCGGTGTCCGTGCCGAGAAGGGTAAAGCCTCGGCTGAGGTCTTTGTTCTTCAACACCAGTCCGAGAGCCGACCAGTCGAGCATCGGGTTGCCCTTGCGGGAGAGTTGGTACTCGGGGTTGCCGTTGTTGCCTACACGGAAAGATACTTCCAATGTATTGGCAGGTGAGGAGAGTGTGGTCGGTCGTTGGCAGGCAGTGAGTGTGAGTGCCGCCAGCAATATACATCCAAAAAGTTTCTTCATTTGTATATTCTGTTGTTTCCGTTAAAAGATTCTTGTTATTCCATCAATGCTCGTTAAAAACCGGGGACGGGGCGTCCGCGTCCCCGGAAAGGTTCCGTTGATTGCCGTCAATGAACCGTTAATGGATTGCTCTGCGGGCAATTGACGATGCGAGCCGCATCGTCCCCCAGCAGCGTATCCCTTGCAAAGTCTGTGCCTAAAGCATAGGTATGGGTACGGTATGGTCGGCACAATCAACCGTGTATCTACCGTATAT
>DGIN01000071.1:11277-20424 GCA_002387325.1 Bacteroidales bacterium UBA4621
ACCGTGTATGTACCGTAGTTGGTAGCGGGAGGTAGGCGGGGGATAGGTTGCACATAACTCTCGTCTCCTTTCCAAGTGATAGGTCCGTGTGAGGTTTTCTCGTAGTACGCCGCCTCGTCGGCACCGATACGGTAGCGGGAGCCTCGTCAGCCATGAGTTCGGCATAGAGCAGATAGATGTCCGCAAGGCTGATGATGTAGAAATTGCAGTTGGAGGATTCGTTCCAGCCATTGGGTGCTACGCCCATCTCTGTGCCGCGGATATTGGTGTACTTGCGGTGCTGCCATGCGAGGCGGTCGGGACTATCGGTGATTTCGGAGGAACGGTTGTAGAGCGTGGTGCGCCCCTTGCCATCAATATACTCATCTACAAAAGGTTGCCCAGCATTGAGTATCAGACGGGGATCGACTTTCGTCGGGTCGTTTTTTGAGGGCAAGCGCGTCGGCACCCATCTGCGCCAACAGGATTGTTGATTTCTGCAGCAGTGCTCAGACTTACCAAAGCGGCAGCAAGAACAAAAGTAATCTTTTTCATGATTATAAAAATTTAATTGTTAAATAAAAAGTTGTGTCTCCACCTCCGATGTGTGAATCGTCCCGAGTGGGACCGCACATCTTCGTTTTGACGGTGCAAAGGTACTACAACCCTTATACAAACTGAAATGATATGGTAAGAATATAGATAAAATCGCTTCTATCTGCCGAATGTATTATACATAGTATAATAACGCTTTTCGATGCCGTTTTTTTATATAGAATATCTATAATGCACATAAGCCTGTTTTTTTGTCTAAATCGCCCCCACACGGACCCCACATTTGGATGTATCGGAAAAAACGTGTAACTTTGCACAAGCAATTCCGGTTAGGGACTACTGTTCGTAACAAAAATATAAATCTGCTATACCGAATATGAAGCATCAAACGCTTATTCTCACCGTTTCATTCCTTGCACTCTGCATCGCACCTGTATCCGGCTATGCCCGAACCGCTCCCGCAGAAGGAAGCCACGTGTACGAATTTCCCACCGACACACTCATGCGCGGCTACTGCAACCGTCCCTACGAGCGTTACGAAGCGGAGCCTGACCGCTGCCAGACCAACGGCACTTTCCTCGCCGCAAGTGAAGACCAGCGCACTCTGCAATCGGAAGCCTCCCACCAACAGGCACTCCAACTCACTGCCAAAGATGACTATGTGGCGTGGGTCGTCAACCGTGCAGGCGACGGACTCACCGTACGTTTCTCCCTGCCCGACAACGAGCAAGGCACAGGTACCACAGGCAGCCTTGCCGTCTATGCAGGCGAAGAACAAGTCGGCGCCCTCGCACTCAGCAGTTACTGGGCGTGGCAGTATTGCACAGACACCTACCCCGACAACACACCAAAGACCAATTGCATCATACGTATGAAGTTTGACGAGACGCACCTCCGCCTCTCCCGATCTGTAGAGGTCGGCGAAACACTCCGCCTTGTCAAGACCGACAACAACGCCCCCCCCTACACCATCGACTTTGTCGAACTCGAACCTGTACCTGCTCCTGTCCGATATGAAGATATAGCGGGCGACAAAGTGCAGTACACTGGTGGCTCACTGCTTGACTTCATTAAGGCCAATACCGGCAAGACCATCTATATCCCCGAAGGACGTTGGGAGTGCGACAAACGCCTGTATATCAACAAGGATAACACCTCCCTCATAGGGGCGGGCGAATGGTACACCGAAATCTTTTTCTCGGCTCCGTCCGACAATGCCGCCACCTACTCCCAACGCGGCATAGAGGTCAGCGGCATCAGTTTCTCTGCTGCCAAAGGCAACGGCACCTATTGCAATATCCTCTTCGACAATGTCAGCCGCCCTGTGGGTGCCTACAACAGCCAATGGGCATGGACGGAGTCAGGCAACTGCGCCACCGCCCTGCCCGTTGTGCCGAACCTGCCAGAAGGCGATGCACATATCTATGACCTCATGGGGCGACCTTGCGGCACATTGGCGCAAGGGTACTCCCGTCTGCACACGGGTATCTACATAGTCAGCAGCGAACAAGGCACATACAAAATCTTTATCCCATGAAGCGCACCACGTTCTTTTGTCTGCTCTTTGCCGCAGCCCTCCTGTGCCCTTCCGCGTATGCGTTCACCACAGACGACATCGCTCTTCTTGAGGCGGAACTGTCCCGCAAAGACGAATACCAATCCGCCAAGCAACAGCGTATCGACTCTTTGCGCCACGCACCGTGCAGCACCTACGACCGGTTCCTGTCCCTTACGCTTGAGTACCAGTCCTATTCCTACGACACTGCCACATTCTATGTGGAGAAACTCATAGACGAAGCCGTGCACCTCCACTCCCACGAGAAGATGGTGCAGGCACGCACACGCCATGCTTTCATATTTCTCTCCTCGGGATTGTTCAAGGAGAGTGCCGACGTACTCGAAGATATGACCGATGTCGATAAATGTCCGCGCGAGATACAGGCGGACTACTACATCACATGGTCGCGTCTGCTCTACGATATGGCAGACTACACCCACGGACAACTCGCCAACGACTACCGTACACAAGGTTATCGTATGAGCGAACAAGCCCTTGCGCTTATCAACCCGCAGGACACGGCACGCTATTGGTCCACTGCAGCCCAGTACGCTATGAAACAGGATGATGAGGCACTTGCTATCGAGCGTTTTGAGCGGGTACTTGCATGCTCCACTATCTCCGAGCACGACCGCGCCATTGCCTACTCCTCGATGGGCTATCTCTATCAGGCACTGCAAGACACCGTCCGTGCCGAGCATTATTGGATATTGGCTGCCGTTGCCGACCTGCGCAGTTGCACCAAAGAAGCCATTGCCATGAGCATCGTGGCACAACTCATGTACGACCACGGCGACATCGACCATGCTGCGCGATACATACAGCAGGCTATGGACGATGCGCAGTTCTACAATGCCCGACACCGTCAGTTATCCATAGGACGCATTATTCCTATCATTGAGCAACAGCAACTGCACACTATGCAGGAGCAGGCACATCGTATCACGCGCCTTAACATCTGTCTCTACGTACTATTGACGGGATTGCTCATTACCTTTCTGCTGCTCTACAACCGCCACCGTGCTTTGCGCCGCACGGAAAAAGTGATACAGCAGTCCAACCTGCAACTCACTGAGGCGAACCGTATCAAAGAGGAGTGTATAGCCACTTTCTTGTGCAATGAAAGCAGTGTGTACAGCAAGTTGGAGAAATACCAACGCTATGTCAAGCGTCGTGCACAGGACCGTCGTATGGACGAACTGCAGTTGGTGCCGCAATATGCCGATGTGCGTATGCTCCGCAACGACTTTTACAAGCGGTTCGATACCATGTTCCTGCACATATACCCCGGCTTTGTGAGGCAGTTCAACGCCCTCTTGCGTCCTGACAGCCAAATCACCTTGCGGCAAGGCGAGCTCCTCAACGCGGAGTTGCGTATCTTTGCCCTTATGCGTCTCGGCATCACCGACAACCAGCAGATAGCCAACCTGCTCGACTACTCTATCAACACCATTTACACCTACAAGACCCGTATCAAAAACGCTTCCGCCCTCCCGCAGGAAGAGTTTTCCAAACGACTTATGCAGATTTAATGCACAATGTACAATGGATAATGTGTATTCAGAGAGTAGAGGCGAAGGACTCTGCGGTAGCGAGTTGGTCTATTTTGCCGACATCCATCATACGATAATCAGATGGTATATAGCCGTATAGCGGTTGGGTGGTACAAAGATCAAGATAAAGGTCTATCAAAGAAAACTTGCTGCCCTTTTTCGCAATGGTGGTATCCATCTGTTCAAACACAGAGGGCGAGAGGATTTGCATTCCCGAAAAGGCGAGAGGTTGCAGCATGTCTGCATTCGCCAATTCCGCAGGACGCCGTTCTCCTGTAGCGATATTCGTCCACCCGTGCAAGCGCAAGTCTGTATCAAACAGGAGGTAACGTTGCGTTTGCCGCCTGCTGACGACCAACAATCCAAGCATATCGGGGCTATAGGCTTTCTCCAAATCCTCAATACGGATATTGCTCAATATATCCACATTGCACGCCAAGACAGGTGTGTTGCTGCCGTCACAAAACAGGTCTTTCGCCTTATACAGTCCACCGCCTGTTTCCAATAATTGTGTACGCTCATCGCTGACGGCTATGCGGCAACCAAAATTTTCATTGGTATGCAGATAGTCGATTATTTGGTCTGCAAAATGGTGTACATTGACCACTATCTCCCGGATTCCCGCAGCACGCAGTTTCTCTATCTGCCACTGTAACAGCGTCTTGCCCGCAATGGGCAACAGGGCTTTGGGCATTGTGTCGGTAAGCGGTTTGAGGCGTGTTCCCAGCCCGGCTGCAAAAATCATAGCCTTCATAATAATTGTGAATTATGAATTTATATTTATAAGAGTGTTTCTTCGATGTGTTGTTCGCGGTGGATGAGATGTACCTGCACACCGTATTTGTCGTGGAGGTGGTGCGCTGTGGCTTCCGCCGAATAGACCGAGCGGTGTTGCCCGCCCGTACAACCGAAACATATCTGCAAATGGGTAAAACCCCGCTCGATGAACCGCTCCACGTGGTGGTCCACCAAAGCATAGACGCTATCTAAAAACGCCAGTATCTCGCCGTCTTGTTCCAGGAAATCTATGACGGGTTTATCTCTGCCCGTGAGCGTCTTATACTGCTCGTACTTACCCGGATTGTGTGTAGCGCGGCAGTCGAACACATAGCCGCCCCCGTTGCCGGACTCGTCAGATGGAATACCTTTCTTGAAAGAAAACGAACAAACGGTAACTTGCAGAGCGGGCTTTGCCTGTGATGCCGGTTTAGCGTGCAGAACTGCCAAAGGAAGCGACTGCAACTGCCGACTGACCTCATAGATGTAGGGGTACTCCTCCTGCAAAGCGGTGTGCTGCTCAAAAAGATGTTGCAAGTTGCGCAAGGCATAGGGGATGGACTCGATAAAGTGTTGTTTTCGTTCAAACAAGCCTCTATAGCCATAGGCTCCCAGCACCTGCAATGTGCGGAACAGGATGTAATGCGGCAAAGTGTTTATGAAGCGTATGCGGTCAAAAGTGCGCCCTTGCTGTTGATAAATATGCGTCTGCTCATCTATATACTCCTCTATCAGTTTTTCCCGTAGTTCGTCGGGAAAGTTCGCTTTAGCCTGCCAAAGGAAGGATGCGACATCGTACTGTATAGGTCCCTTGCGTCCTCCTTGGAAATCAATGAAATACGGTATATCCTCGCCATTGGCAGACACCACCATCACATTGCGGCTTTGGCAGTCGCGGTACATAAAACCCGGTATCTGCTCCCGAAGCAGCATATCCGCCATGCGGTCGAAGTCGTCCTGCAAACAAGTTTCTGAAAATTCGATACGTGTGCCTTTGAGGAAGCAGTATTTCCAATAGTTCAAATCCCATAATATACTTCGTTGGTCGAACTCCGAGACAGGGTAACACACGCTCCAATCTATGCCCTCTGCGCCCTCGGTTTGTATATGCGCCAAAGCACGGAGGGTCTTTGCCAAGAGAGCCATTTCTTGCTCGGAGAACTCGCCTGTAGCACGTCCGCGGGCGATATAGTCGAAGAGAAGCGTATTACCCAAATCGCTTTGTGTGTAGGTCATCCCGTCCTCGCTCACGCTCAATACTTCGGGTACCGGCAATCCGAGTTGCCGGAAATGGCGTGCCATAGTAATAAAAGCACGGTTTTCCTCCCTTGATGTGCCTTCTACACGGATAAGCGATGTACCGTTGGCTTCTTTTATGCGAAAATATCTCCGGTTACTCCCCGACGCGGAGATGGGTTGTAGGGTGCTGCTTGTAATCATATCGAACTAATAAGGAAGGAATATGGTGTATTAATTGGGAGCTTGAGGGTGCTTGTTATAACAAAGAATGGTGTTCAGTCCGATGAGGACGAGATGTTTCTCGTACCGGATGGGGTGTTCGGCGTTGTTTGGAGCACGGAGGTTGTTGAGGATATAGGGGGCGTTGCCACCGGTAAGAAAAGTACGGAAATGCTCTGTCCGTTCTCCCAAGGTGCGCATATATCCTTTGACCTCATACGCCACGCCGCGTACCACGCCCGCCGCAATGGCATCGTGGGTGTTGGTGCCGAAAAGGGGGATGAGTTCATTCTCTCCCAATTCCACGAGAGGCAGTTTCTTTGTCATCTGCCGAAGCATCACAAAGCGCATTTTCACTCCCGGAGCGATGTTACCGCCCTCGTAACGGCCTTGAGCAGAGACAAAATCGTAGGTGACAGCCGATCCGGCATCAATAATGAGCAGGTTCTCATCCGGACAAAGCGTAACGGCACCGACCGCCGCTGCAAGCCTGTCCTGTCCGAGTGTTTCAGGTGTGTCGTAGCCGTTTATGATAGGTACAGGGGTATTGTGGTCGAAAAGGATAAAATGCTTCGAGAGACGGTTCAAGGCATTGACGATAGCGGGTTCGATATTGATAACGGACGAAATGATACTGTCCGTGATAGGATAGAGTGCAAAAAGCCGCTCTACATCAGACGAGCGGAAGGACTTGTAGATAAAGTTCTTTACGATACGCCCTTCGTCGGTCATCAGAGCCACCTTGGTGCGCGAGTTGCCTTGGTCGATACAGAGATTCATCTATTGGAATTGAGTGTTGAGTGTTGAGAGCAGTTGAAAAGTGGATAGTTTAGAGTTTCTTCTGACAACTTTCCGCTTTCCCCCTAAACTCTCAACATAGAATCAGTCCTGTGCTATGGAGGTGTAGAGGAAGCGTTTGATGGACTTTTTAGGAGTTTTCTCGAACTCGTGGGTATAAAGTTTGATTTTGACTATCTGTTCATAAGAAGCGAGTAGCAGGTTCACGTCTTTGCGGTTTTGCTCCATAACTTCTGCGAGTTGCTTTTCAGCAAGGTGTGCGGCATCCACCGCTTCGAAATCAGGGCAAACCAATGCAATCAACTTTGTGCCGTGTTGCAGGACAAGCGATTCCAAGACGTAGGGCATATTGTTGAGTTTAGCCTCTATCTCCTCGGGGTAGATATTCTGCCCTGACGGACCGAGGAGCATCGTCTTGCTGCGCCCTTTGATATAGATGAAATTGTCTTGGTCTATCATACCTCGGTCGCCCGTACGCAACCAGCCGTCTTCGGTGATAGCAAGGCGTGTAGCCTCGTCGTTTTTGTAGTAGCCGTACATCAGGTTTTCGCCCCGCACCAATATCTCGCCTATACCGTCTGCATCGGGGTTCTCTATTTTGGCTTCCATCAGTCCCCGCAACACTTGTCCGCACGAGTTGGCGCGGAACTGTTCCCACTCGGTAAAACTGATCAATGGGGCTGTTTCGGTCATACCATAGCCTACCGAAACGGGAAATTTGATACGGCGCAGAAACGCTTCCACTTCGGCGTTGAGTGGTGCGCCGCCGATGATGACTTGCGAGAACTCGCCCCCGAAGGCATTAATTAACTGTTCACGGATTCTGCCCAGCACGATTTCGTCAAGGTACGGTACTTTGAGGACCCAGCAGACAGGGGCTTTGCTGATTTGGGGGACAATCATCTTCTTGTAGATTTTCTCCAGAATCAGTGGTACGGAGAGGATAATGGTCGGTTTGACTTCGCTGAACGCTTTGAGCAGCACTTTTGCGGAGGGTGTGCGTCCGATGAGGTAGGTATGTCCACCAGCAGCGAGGCAAGCCAGAAAATCAAATGCGCAGCCATAGGCATGTGCAAGGGGGAGGAACGTTACGTGTCGTGCGCCACGGTATGTAAGGTGCGATACCAAGGCAAAATGTATATTTCCCGCCAGTGCATTGCACGGTGTGATTACCCCTTTGGAGAAGCCGGTGGTACCCGATGTATAGTTGATACTCGCCACCTTGCTGTTCGGTCGTTCATCGTACTGCACGTCGGCGGGTTGGTATCCGTTAGGATAACGGCTATTGAATATACCGAGAACGGCGTCGGGGGTGATGGCAGCCACCCTATCATCGTGTATGGAGACAGGGTGCCAGTCGGTAAGCGAGAATACAGCCGCGACAGCCGGTATCCTGTCGTGTTCGATACCTTCCCAGTTGGCATCGGAGATAAAGAGTAGTTTCGCCTCGGAATGGTTGATGATATGGATGGCATCATTCGCCTTAAAATCCTGCAGAATAGGTACGATAACGGCTCCGTATGTAACCGTAGCCAGATAGGTTACCACCCAGTTGCTGTTATTCTTTCCCATAACGGCTATTTTGTCGTCTTTTTGGATGCCGCACTGCTCAAACAGCACGTGCATTTGGGCGATGAGTGTAGCCAGGTCACCATACGTGAGCGTGTGTGATGTGCCATAATCGGTTACGGCTTCGGACGCCCAGTTTTCGCGGAAAGATGTTTGAAACATCTTAACGAGATTATCTTTTGGGGATGTAAGCATAGTCGCTAATTTAGGGATTAGGAGTTAGGAGTTAGGGATTATAGGAAAAAGGCGAACTCCAGCCCCAATTCAACACCTTTACTTTTCCCAAGTTCCTACAACAGTCAACTCTCCGACTGATAAAATGCCAATTATTGCGGGAGTACCACTTTGTTAGATGTACGTGGGCCAGCGGAAATCACGCTATCAACGATAAACTGGCTGTTTCCGCGCCACGGCAGGGTGCCGAGATAGCGTTTCCAATGGAGTTTGACCTGTTGGTTGCTACATTCGTCTATGCGGCGTGCCACGTTCTCGTCCTCGACAGAAAATTTGAATTCATTGGACTGAATGGTAGCGTTCGGGGTCTTTGAGTTGTAGCCAGTCTGGATCATCTTTCCCTCGTATGTTTTGAAGACGAAGCCCTCTTTCTGGAAGTAGTTGATGTCGCCCTCGTTGGTGCCCTCGCTATAGACGAAGCAGAACTTCACGAAGACAAAAGCCGCCAACGCAAGCACCACGATAACAGACAAAGAAGTGATTACTTTACCTTTTGTAGTCATAGTTTTGTGGATTAAAATCACCGCAAAGATACTTCTTTTTTCCCAAACCTGCAAATATCCGGCAACATATCCTGCTCCATTGGGGTGTATATATTGTTTGAGACATTTGACATTCACACAGCATCCTATGCTGAACAACCCGTTAATAACCCGTTAATAACCC
>DGIN01000071.1:20476-25647 GCA_002387325.1 Bacteroidales bacterium UBA4621
ACCCGTTAATAACCCGTTAATAACCCGATGCGGTTATATGGAAGTTATACGGTGTGTTCGGCAGGATATTGTTTAGCGGCTGACGATCCAGTCGGAGACGGTATAGTCGGACTCAATGGTGTTTTCTATACTGTCCGGCAGAAGATGGAAGAAGTTGATACCCGCTATGTTTTCCACACTGTCCACGGGCAGCATATAGGTCATGAGGGGGCGATTGCCTGCCGCATTGGGCATAACGAAGCCGATGGCAGTCCACGAGTTGTCCGCTTTCTGCCTCAGCAACACCTTATAGAATGCATTGGGGACGACTATGCGGCGGGCGGAGCCGATGGTATGGGATGTATCGGAGACTATCGGACCGCAGCAGATGTAGATATTGCCGTATGTGGCAGCCAAATCGCGCCCCAATTCCTCCAAGTCTTTCCAGTCGCCGGCATTATTGCTGTGGTTTTGGGGGCAGATATTGGTCATATAAAACGACTCACGCATAGCCTGCGGCGACCATTTCATGTCCGCTGCGGGTGCCATGTGTCCGCGGTCGTATCCGGAGTGGGTGTAGTCGGAGGTCAGCACGGGGTCGTCTTTCACCTGCGGGTCAGGGAGAAATTTGTTGCTCCGTTCCTCCTCGCCTGCGACCTCCTCGGCAGTCAGTTGGTATGCCACCCAGTTGGGGAGGTGCCAATCGGAATTGTAACTGACCCGGTAACCAGTATGGGTGATACGTTGCTCCTTCTGCCCTGCAGTGCAGAGAGGAATTTCATAATCGGCGGGAGCCGCTATATCGGGTGTGCAAGCCGGTTGGTTGGTCTCAATAGGTTGCGCAGCGGCATAGACAGCGCTCCCTTGACGAAGGTGAGCAATGGCAATCAGAGCCGCACAGGCGATAGCACATACGGCACCGATAATGGTGATTTGATTTTTAGGACTTTTCATTGGTGCAAAATTACCAAGAATAATTGAGTTATGCAAATAAACTTTTATTCCATAAAGTTTTTTTGCACCATAAATGCTTATCAGAACAGGGATGCGTATTTTTTAGACAATGTTTTACTTCAGCGATTCGAGGAAAGCGTTTTTTGAAAGGGTATCTTCTATGCCATTGCAGAAGCGTGTGATGTGCCATGTGTCGTATTTGAGGACTGGGAGATAGAATAGGTGATTATTGAGTTTCTTGGAACAAGCCGCATAACAGGCTTTGAGTGCACGGATTTTGGCGTTGTATTCCTCTGTATTGATATGCGAGTCGTTGGCGATATTGACGCTTTTGACCTCGAAGAGATGTATCCGCCCTTTATGGTCTTTCATTACAAAATCGGGATAGGAGGCGTGTATGCCGTCGGTGTAGTACTGGTAGCATATCTCTGAGCCGGGCAGGAAGTTCTTGCCCCACAGGTAGCACTGTCCTTGCAGCAGGTCAGTTTCAGACAGTACGACACCATACTGTTCGGCGGCATCTTGCAGCACGCTCGCCCACTCGCTCTCGGCATCGCTGTCAAAGGCAAAGGAGTTGCTTTCCGCTGTCTTGCGCCAAACCCAACCGCGGATATTGTTTCGGTTGCCGCTGTCAAGATAATAGGACTGCACAGGGAATGAGGCGGTTTTATCCGAGACCGCCATACTCTCATCATAGTTGCAGATATATTGGTTGTATTGCTTTTTGAGTTCGCTCAGGTTCTCCGTAAAAAGCAGCCATTTCCGGACGCTGTCCGCATATTGGTAGCAGAGGTCTTGCAAGTCGGTTTCAGCGGTTTGCAGCAGGCGGTAGAGAGTAAAGATACTTGCCGGCGCATTGGTCTGCGCCTTGCTCTCCATATAGTGGCAGACATCAAAATCTTTGCGGGCGGTGAGCGGCAGCAGATAAGTGGTTTTGAGGGCTATATTCTGCCTAATATCAACACCATCGTTCCATAGTGCTACACGGCAGGTCTTGCGCATCGTATCGGGCGGAATGCCCCATACCCAAGCGGTGGTGGCGAGTTCTTTCTGCGCGGGGGTAAGCGTCTCGAAATCGGTCAACCGGGGGTTGCGGCGCACACGCCCCATGACCTGCTCGTCCAACTGCTTGCTTTGGCTGTCGCGCACCTGATAGAGCATACACGCCCGCGGAATATCCCAGCCCTCGGAGATGGTCATTTTGAAGATGATGACATCTATACTCGATGTGCTGCGGCGGGCATAGTCTTTCCATTTGTCGGGTTTCAGTTTCTTGAGGTCGTCGTTGGTATCACACATCTGGGGATTATCTACGATGAGCATCCATTTCAGCCCCTGATGCCGGTCAAGCGCAGGACGGATTTGCTCCTGCCACTCTCGGTCGGCTTTGTCCTTGTTGGAGATTTGGATGATGAGACACGGATTGACCTCCAAAGAGGTGTAGTCCCTCTGTATCTGCTCGAAACGGCAGAGAGCGTCCTCCACCGTATCGGTGTCGGCACCGAGTTCCACGCGCTTGATGAGTTTGGCTTGCACCGCCTCGTCGTCGGTAATCTGCACATCGGGTGTCTGCCCACGGCGGAGGTTGGGCGTAGCGGAGAAATTGATGGTCTTACTGAAATACTTTGCCGAGAGGGTGTCGAGGTTGTTGGTGGCTTGGTGGCACTCGTCTTTGATGAGATAGATACGCTTGTTCAGTCCGCCGAACAAACCGCCTTCGGTCAGCCGGGCAAGAAAGTTATTCATCGCCCCTGCCATCAGTTTGCCGTTTTTCTTAAAGAGGTCGCGCGGCAGGACATAGACATTATGGTCAGTGGGGATAAAGAGTGTCTCCTCGCCGCTCACCTCGGTGGAGATAAGATAGGGGTTCAGCAGAGGGAATACCCCGCTTTGCACGCAATCGCAGAAAGAAAGGTAGTTCTGCCGTGCGAGGTCGCCTTTGGAGAGCGAAGAAACGAGGAAAACAACGTTGTTGTCTCCTTCTTTCTCCAATACGCGGTTCATCAGGTCTGCCATCATACGGGTCTTGCCGCTGCCTGTCGGGGCGCGGAAAGTTAGTTCGGCCTTGCTGCCGTAGAGGCGTTGGAACAACTCCGAGACGGCTCTGTTTTGCAGGTCTTGTATCTCTTGTAGCATCTTATTCTTGTGTTCGTTGTGCCCATTCGTGATCGTTCTCCACGCGTTTTTGCGTGTTGGCAAAGCGGGTGCATACCCATTCTATTTTCTCGCGCAGAGTGGCAAAACGCTTCTGCCCGTAGAGGGTCTCGTCTATCACCTCGAAGGGGGACTTGCCCTCGGTGTATTCAAAACTCGGGACGTGGTCTATCTCATACACATCAAGGTTGCCGCCGTAGGGGGTATTGCTCTGTGCCCATTTGAAGTCCGTGGTGTCGTCGTAGCAACTGCCTGTCATAATGCGTTTCAGGCGTTTGGCGGTAACATCATAGGCGATGCCGTTTGGCGTGGTGTCGGTAGTCTCGTTCAACTGACAAAGGATAAAGGTGCGGTTGCCACCGTCCTGCTTGTTCAAATCCAGTACTGCATGCCCTGTGGTGCCGCTCCCCGCAAAGAAATCCAGGACTGTGGCATCGGGATTGTCGCATACCATCATTATCAATTTACCCACCAAAGCAGATGGCTTGGGGTTCTTAAAAAGCGTACTTCCATCAGCAAAAATCGTATCTAATTCTTTCTTACCGTTGTCATTGGAATACATATTATCCACATACGACAAAGATGTAAAGGCTTTTGTAGGATCTATCTTTTCTATTTCACATTTGCCGTTTTTCTTCCTGCAATATAAATAAGACTTGGTATATATACGATTATTTTTAACTACAAAAAAGCCATTTTTCTTGCCCCATTCAACAGCCTCTTTACTCCATCTCCAAACCCAATCCGTTACGCCGTGTTCTCCTTGCAATCGGCGTTTGTGCTGCTCCAGATCTCCACCGGGAACAAAGATTTGACCATCTATTTCGATCTCATAATCCATTCCTGCACTATACTGTAACGAATTGTAGTCCAATGTTTGCGTCAGCGCATAGGCTCCCCGTTGCAACAGATATTCGTCTTCGTATTTGTACTTATCCAGATTGGTTTTATCCTCTTGACTGAATTGTATATTGTAATCATTCGTATAAGCCACAATGTAGTCGTTGTTTTTGGCAATGGTAGCCGTGGATTTACCACCCTTTTTTGTAATTCGCGGAACATTCATCAGAAAGGCAGCCTCCCCAAAAACCTCGTCGAAAAGGCATTTTACGTAGGCTTGATTTTTATCGTCTATAGAACAGAATATGACACCGCTGTCAGACAATAATTGTTTTGCAAGCATTAGGCGCGGATAGAGCATAGATAGCAAGTTGTCGCGGCTGATAGCATTGGCATAGTTGGTTTGGGCAAACTCTCCCATACTGTCTTTGCCATAAGGCGGGTCTATGTAGATAACGTCCACTGCACCACGGTATTGGATAAGCAGATTCTGCAACGCCTCATAGTTGTCGCCGACAATCAGTTTGTGGGTAGGTTTGTGGTCGTCGGTATGGAAACTCAACTCAGTATTGCGGCGGAAATAGGAGATGTCGTCCGTCATACGCTCAAAACGTTTGTCGAAGTGCAGACCCGTGCGCTTGTAGGTAGTGCCGAGTGCAGCAATGGCGATGGCTTCGTTCTCATTGTCGGCTTGACGGATGAGTTTGCACAGCAAGTCCGCATTGTTTGGCTCAAGGATACGGTCTGCGACCCGCTGATTGATTTCCTCTATGAGGTCTTGCTTGAGACGGTTAAGATTAGTCTGTTCCATATTGAGTAGTTTTTGTTTGCCTAACAACCATAGACACACAAAAAAGCGTGGAACTTTCGTTCGTTTCATTCGATGTCTTGCGGTCCTGAACTACCTTTTCACTCAAATTTACGCACCAAAAGCCCACGCGGACAGCGTGAGCGTTTATAGGCTTTGGCTTGAGTGAATATCTTAAAATTGTTCAGGTTTCAAGACATCAAGTTTTGCTTATAACGCTTAAATATATGTCATTGCATCGCCTTACCGATGCGTGGTTATGCCATAGGCGGAGTTGGTTTTTAGTGGTTTATTTGTGGTTTTGTCTATTTGGCGCAAAGGTACAAATTTATTTACAGATATACAAATAAATATTTAGATATTCACCGAAAAACAAACAAGGCTGCCCGATGGGCAGCCTTGTTGAAACGTTATATAGTATGATACTATATAGTCA
>DGIN01000091.1 GCA_002387325.1 Bacteroidales bacterium UBA4621
TGTTTGTTCTGTTTCACAAGTACAACGTTGCCCATTCTCTATGCTTACTTCACCTCCGTGCCCGTGAGGGTGTAGGTCTTGCCGTTGCGCTCTATCAGCACTTGCCCGTTGCGGAGGAGTTTGCGGGCAGGGGTAGTGTCGGTAGTAGAGGGGCTGGCTGCGTCTGTGCTTACGTTGGAATAGTTCTTCACCAGACGGACGGAGAGACCGCCTTTACAAATGAAGTTGTCCGTAGGATGGAGAGATTGATTGCAGAAATACAGGATGTATGCGGTGGATTGGTTATTCTGTGTACTTGACCAATAGTAGCCATTCTGCTGTACGGCACTTACTTTCTGACCACGTCCACCGGCGGCAGGAAGGAACACCGCACCTGCTTCTTCCATATTGCGCCACTCTGACAGGGTGTACGTATTATCCTCCCAATGGCTGTCTGTGTTAGTGCTGTTATAGTAACCGCCCATATCTGCCAAGCCTTTCTGTGTACTCGGGGAGAAACGAACCCCTGCAGGGAGTTCCCAATCGTCAGGCAGCAGGATAACCCCATACACATCATTCACTATGCCTAATCCCCAAAGCGTAGATGCATGGGTACGAGTGAAGAAGAGATATGCCCATTCGGTGCTTGCCAGCGTGCGCCACGTGTCAGGGGCATCGGTGCCGATGGTGTTTGTTCCCCAATCAACAAAGGTCTGGTAGTCGTTGATATCGGAACTTGCATTGGTCGGGTTGTCGCCTGTCCCCCAGCCGAAGAGGTCTATCTTGTCTGCAAAGACTTTGTTGCCATTGGTGTCGGTGGTGATGTTGGCAGTTCCGATATAGTCGGTCTGCCGCGTAGCAAATGCCCATGTCTGTGTACTCTGCGTGTACTGCAGGTTGCCTTTGGCGAAATATACCTGTTTGCCGTCCGAAACGGAGAACCTGCCCGCAATAGCGTCAGCGGGGGCTTGTGCGCTTGCGCCTGCAATGGCAACTATTGCCAATGCGAGAGAATGTAAAATCTTTCTCATTGTTGTATAGGATTTAGTTTGATAAATCAGTTCGTCTTGCGGTTAGTCCGTGTCCTTTGTAGCGGACACATTTTGCTGTTTTGTGTCCTTTGCAGCGGACACGGATACTATCCTGTACTCTACGTTGCGGGCTTGGTTGGGGAGCGGAGACAGCAAGCCTTTGTTGACAAGGTCGTGTATGTCGCGTGCCGCCGTGTCGGGCGAGACTTTTGCCAGACGGCTCCAGTTCTTCACTGTCAGTTTGCCCTCATAGCCGTCCAAATAGACATTGAGCATTGCCGTTTGCCGCTCTGTGAGTGCCACACCCGTATGCCGTTGCCAGAATATGGCTTTCTGCAACACGGTAGTCACCAACTGTCCCGATGCCTCGACGGCACGCAACATACAGCCCAAGTACCATACCACCCACTCGGTGATGTCGCCTTTGCCGTGCTGTGCACGTTCCAAGACAGCATAGTAGCGTTTCTTCTCCATATTGATTTGGCGCGACATACTGAAGTAACGCCTTGCTGTGTTGTCCGCCTGTGCCAACGCCATATCCGATATGGCACGGGCAATACGTCCGTTGCCGTCATCGAAAGGATGGATACACACAAACCACAGGTGCGCCACGGCTGACTTTACATAGTCGTGCACCGGGGTCGGAGTATTGAACCATTGCAGGAACTCCTTCATCATCAGCGGCACCTGTTCCGCTTCGGGAGCACGGTAATGCTCTTTCTCTCTGCCGAACATACCCGACACCACTGCCATACCACCATGCCTGTACTGCGCTACATCAATGGGCATGGTGCCGCTATGTCCGGCAGGAAACAAGGCTGCGTGCCAACCGAAAAGCCGTTCATCGGTGAGCGGTTCGCCGTAGCGCATCGTGGCATCCAACATCATCTCCACAATGCCGTCCACATAGTGCGAAGGCTCTGTCTCCGAGGTAATCTGTACGCCTAACTTGCGTGCCACCGACGAACGCACTTGGTCGCTATTGAGTACCACCCCCTCTATCTCCGACGAACTGACCACATCGCGCGTGAAGGTGTCCACCGCAGCCAACTGCCTGTGGTCGAAACCGATATGCTCCAACTGCCCTATCAGGAAACCGATGGCACGGTTGATGTCAAGCAGCAGAGGCTGAACAGCCGCTTCGTTCCACGTAAAATGAGGCCATTGTGATGATTCGTAGATGTACATTGTTCTGCCTTTTTAGATGTTTATGCGGTTAATAAGCCGCATATTTTGCGGCTAACAGACCGCAAAGGTAGTACATTCCGATGATATACGCAAACTTTTATTGTTTCAAAATACTGGTAGTAAAATCATTACGCTGTGTGAGCGGTTTTGTTACTTCACCTCCGTGCCGGTGAGGGTGTAGGTCTTGCCACCACGCTCTATCAGCACTTGCCCGTTGCGCAGTACTTTGCGGACAGGGGCGGTATCGATAGCAGCCGTGCAGCCAATGCCGGTGCCTGTTCCGCAAGAGCAATGGCAGCAAGGGCGATGGTGAGGATTGATTTCTTCATAAATGCGTTGGATTTAGTTGGTTTGATAAATTCTAATAACAAATAAGTTATGCCGTTCAATCGACATTTTTGCGGTGTTTCAGTCGGTACTTTTGCGGTAAGTCAGGCGTATTTCTCCAATACCTTGTCCAATATATGCACGTAGTAGAACGGCACACTGAGCAGGCGGAACGGCTTGCCGTGCGGTGTCTGCACCTCGTCCACCTGCATCGGTTGCGCCCATACACGTACGGCGGTATGATGGTCGGTGCCGTCCATGAATATCTGCAACGATTTGAGGTGTGCATTATGCCCCGCTTTGACCTCAACGGGTATCACCTTTCCACGGTACATATACACGAAATCCAACTCCGCTGTGGAACTGGGCGTGTTGCGCACCCAGAAGTCGCGGTGCGTGTCGGCGTCTGTCTTGCCAGACAGCAACTCCTGCGCCACCAACTGCTCTGCCAACTTCCCCCGCCATGTATCCATGATGTTGTCCGAGAACATCACCTCTTGCTGTATGTTCGCCGCATAGTTGACAAGCCCTGCGTCCAGCCAAAAGAGTTTCGGCTTGCGGCGATGCTCTTGTATGGCAGGCAGTGCGTAGGTGGTTATGGGATAGGTCAGTTCGAGCAGATAGGTACGTTCCAATGTACGCAACGCCTCTCCCATCTCGCGTGCCTTGTAGTTCGACTCGGCAAAATTACCCAATGTGATTTGCTCCGTCGAGTATGTCCAGCCGCTCTTGAGCAGCAGACGGATAACATTCTTCATCGTATCCGTTTTGGCATATTTCTCTACGTCCTCGCTGTAACTGCGGAGCAAGGTATCATACACATCGTGCAGCGCCACTATGTCGCGGTTCTCCGCATAGCGTGCCACGGCTTCGGGCATACCGCCCACCAAGGCGAACTCCGAGAAAAGCCGCATCGTCATATCGTGCAACGCCGCATTGACAGACAGGTTCTCCACCTCTTCGCGCAACAACTCATTCCCTGTGGCTTGCAGAAAGTCTGCAAACGAACAGGGGTTGAGCCGCATATACTGCACCCGTCCGACAGGGAACGAGATGTGCTGCTCCAGCAAGGTCAAGAGCAGCGACCCCGCAGCAATGACGTGTATCCACGGATAGTCCTCGTAGAAGTACCGCAACAACGCCACTGCATTGGGCGAGTTCTGTATCTCGTCTATGAAAAGCAGGGTTCTTTTGCTCCTGTCCATCGGGCGACGCGCCAGCAGAAACACCTGCCGCACCGTATCATCGATATCATAATCGAAAAGACGTGCATGCTCTTTGCGCTCCAGATTGAG
>DGIN01000037.1:0-297 GCA_002387325.1 Bacteroidales bacterium UBA4621
GGGCGATGCAAGTGATAATATCCCCGGTTGCAAAGGGGTAGGAGAAAAGACCGCCGTACAATTGCTGCAACAGTTCGGCAATATAGACAACCTGCTGGCACATACCGACCAGTTGAAGGGTGCGCTCAAAACAAAGGTGGAGACGCAGGGGGAGCAGATACGTTTCTCACGTTTCCTCGCCACTATCCGCACAGATGTGCCGATAGAGTTGGACACAGAGGCATTGCTTGCGCAGCAGCCCGATTGGGAGAAACTGACTCCGATTTATCAGCGGCTGGAGTTCAATTCGCTGCTGAA
>DGIN01000037.1:376-11737 GCA_002387325.1 Bacteroidales bacterium UBA4621
CCCCAACCCCTCCAAAGGAGGGGCTCAATAGTACGGGCAAAAAGCAAAAAAACATAGAGCAGACACTGGATTTGTTTGCAGAGCCTGTTGAAGAAACTATACCCGATACTGCAAGTACCCCCTCTTTGAGGGGGGCGGGGGAGTCGAAGGTTTCTGAGGCATCCCGCATAGCCGCCTATCTGCTCAATCCGGAGGTGTCGTACAATCCCGATGTGCCGGTTGACTGGGCGGCCCTAAAAGCCGACAAGGCACTATGGAAACTCTACAATGATGTAGAACTGCCGCTTGTACCCGTACTGCGTGAGATGGAGCAGGCGGGTGTGCGTATCGATGTAAACAAACTGCACGAAGCGGAGAAACAACTCACCGCCGAACTGATCGAGATAGAGAAACAGATCTATGCGCTTGCGGGCAAGGAGTTCAACATCAATTCGCCGCGGCAAGTGGGGGAACTGCTGTTTGACACCCTACAGTTGGACAGCAAAGCCAAGAAATCGAAGACGGGGCAATACACCACCTCGGAAGAGGTGCTGATTGGTCTGAAAGACAAGCATCCCATCGTTGGCAAGATACTTGATTACCGCGAACTGAAGAAACTGATTTCGACCTATATATCCACGCTGCCGAGTTATATAGATCCGCGGGACGGAAAGATACATACGACATACAATCAGACGGTTACAGCAACGGGGCGTCTCTCGTCGTCGAACCCGAACCTGCAGAACCTGCCTATCCGTTCCGAGCGCGGAAAACTCATCAGGGAGGCGGTTATTCCAGATGATGGCTGCCTATTTCTCAGTGCGGACTACTCACAGATAGAACTGCGTCTGCTGGCACATTTCTCGGGCGACACCCATCTGGTGGAGGCGTTCCGCGAGGGGCAGGATATTCACGCTGCCACAGCGGCAAAGATTTTCAACATTCCTATTGAGCAGGTTACGAAGGATCAGCGGCGGCGGGCAAAGACGGCTAACTTCGGCATTATATACGGTATCTCGGCATTCGGTCTGTCGCAACAGTTGGATTGTCCGCGGAGCGAGGCCAAACAACTGATAGATGATTACTTTGCCGCTTTCCCCGGGGTGGTGCAATATATTGAGCAGCAGAAGGAACTGGCGCGGCAACGGGGCTATGCCGAGACACTCTTCGGGCGCAAACGCTACCTGCCCGACATACTCTCGCACAACGCCACCGTGCGTTCGTTTGCGGAGCGTAATGCCGTGAATGCGCCTATCCAAGGAACGGCCGCCGACATCATCAAGATAGCGATGGTGAGTATCCACCGCCGTTTGCACGAGGAAGGTATGAAGACGCAGATGATTATGCAGGTGCACGACGAATTGAACTTCAACGTACCTGTTGCCGAGGTGGAACGTGCCCGCACACTAGTGTTGGAGGAGATGCAGGGAGTGGTATCGCTGTCGGTGCCGCTGATTGCGGACTGCGGCGTAGGGAAAAACTGGCTGGAGGCGCACTAAACTAACGATTGATTTACACGACGAGGATGTCTAATAAGTAAAAAAGAAAGCCTATTATTCAGAAAAAGACCGCTTTTGACGACGCGAGACGCGTCGTCTCCATACCCAAGAGCATAATAAAAGAGACTGCCTGCACTTGTCAGACAGTCTCTTTCATATCGAGAAAAAAATCAGAATTAAATCATCAATGCAGCAACCAACGACAAAATAGCATAGAACTCAGGAAGAGCGGCATAAATCATCGTGTTGGTTTGTACGTCATGGCCTGCAGCGATACCTGCGATACCATTGGCGCAGACCTGTCCCTGACGGATACCCGAAAAGAGACAAACCAAGCCAACTGCCAGACCGACAGCAAAAAACATTGCGCCTTGTTCAGCAAAAAGCGATCGTTTGCCCATCCACATCAGGAAAGCCACGAAGCCATACAACCCCTGCGTAGCAGGAAGAGCGGACAGAATCATATAACTGCTTGATTTGTCTTTGTTCTTTTTGAGCGCACCCTCTGCAGCCTTACCTGCGATTGTGGTACCATAGGAAGAACCGATTCCGGCGAGACCCAACATCAGTCCCCAACCGAGATAACCTAAAATTTCGTTCATAAGTGTATTGTTTTTTATTTGTTTATTATTTTTGCAGTAAAGTCCTTAAGGTCTTTAGGGACATCAGGGACGATTTATTTCTTAAACGGCTGGTAGAGTGTACCTTTGCCTTCATAACCTGAGTTTTTGAAATATTCCACGAAACTCAGACGCAGGGGGTGTACAAACGCACCCAGTGCGGACATAGCAAGATTGAGTGCATGCCCAATCAGCAGAATGATAACAAAAGGCAGCCATTGCCATGTTGGTTCAGTGCCAAGCACCATATTTGCCAGATTATTGAACGCTCCACCGAGCATACCACCAGCCAAACCGAGTGCGTAGAGACGGATATATGACAATACATCGCCCAAAATACCCGTAGCCATATTATAGGTATCCCACAAGCCTGCACCAATGTTAATCAGCGGATTACGTCCCGGCTTGTTGAATATATAGATACCCAAAGCCGAGACTGCGGCAATACCGATGAGCAGCCATTCGGTAACCTCCTCAGGGAAGAGGTGCGTCATACCGAGCAGCAGAACAATCAGTCCGCCGACAATGAGCAAGAGCCACCCCCAAGTGGAGATATTCTCCTTGAAACCAAAGCGTCTGGTATAACAAACAGCCTTGATTACCATCGCCAAACAGATATGGAACACGCCAATGCAAAGTGCCATAACCATCTGAATATCATACGAAGAGCCTGCTATTTCGACATTACCTTTTATCATTACAGATTTGAGTGCTTCCGGCACCCACGATGCCGTATAAAGGTCAATGCCAAAGAATGTCCCCAAGAAGAAACCGATAACAGCCGTACCGACACCCAGCGTAGTGATGATAGGTCCGAGTCCCTCGAACATCTGTATCTTGAGTTTGCCTTTCGAAATAAGGATACCTATCAATATAAGGAGTAATCCGTAGCCGCAGTCGCCCATACAGATGGCGAAGAACAGCAGGAAGAACGGTCCGAGAATAGGCGTGGGGTCGAACTCGCCGTAAGACGGCCAACCATACATACCTGTTAGGCACTCGAACATCTTGGTAAAGCGGTTGTTGTGCAGTTTGATAGGCGTGTTGTCCGTCTCGGTGGGGTCTTCTTCTTGATAGTAAACGCTCTGCTGCTCAAGGAGTTGGTTGAGTTCCTGCTCTTTATCAATAGGACAGAAACCTTCGAGGAGTTTCAAACTGCCTTCGGCAATGGTATCCGTATTGAGCGTAACACGCTGCCAGTCAATCTGATGAAGTGTATCTTGCAGTTCGTCTTTCTGTTTCTGCAGGTTCTCTTTTGCCCAAAGTTCGATGCGTGCATTTTGCGCTACCAGCAAGCCATTGAGCCCATCAATGTCCTTTTGCAAGTCAGTTGCCGATTTCTCGTTAAGCGTCTGTTGCTGACAGAAATCCGGTAACTCGGCAGGTGTCTCCCCTGCTTTGACTACCTGTACGAAATAGGTAGTTGAACCGATGGTGGTAAGGGCTATACCCCACTCCTCCGAGAACTTCGACTTGGCACATGTATAGTAGCGCAACTCGTAGCCCGCTTGGCGCAATTCGGCAATACGCTCTGCCGAGAAATCGCCCCAAACAGCCATACGTTCCGCTTCCTTGCGTGTAGCGGCAATACGCTGTTCGATATTGGCTTTCTCCTGCAAGAGTTGGTCGGGTGCCCCCTGTGCGATAGTCTTTTTGAGCAAGTCGGCTTTCTGCAAGAGTGCCTGCAAATGTTCGTCGTTGACTACGCCTGCGGCTTTCTCCGTGATATGCACCACACCAAGATTGCGCAGTTGCTCAAGGAACGTCTCATAGTCGCGATGAAACACCAAGAAGGTGTATTTCTTCATTTGTGTAATCATACAGCAGGCTCCCTTTCTTGTTTTTCACGGGCTTCCGCCTCGCGTTTAGCTTTTACTATCTTTTGGCTTGACTTGGAGAGGTTCTCCTCATCTTCCATAAAGCGTTTGATTTTGCGAATGGCGTCCTGATAGCCCGGAATCTGCACTTTCTCAAAAAGATTTACCTTCTGAGTGGTCTTCTTGCGGGCATACTCCAGCAAGTCCACTTTGCGGCGCACAAACTCCTGCCGGATACCGACATCGGCAATCGCCTTGAGTTGCTCAAATCCGTCAGCAAACCATTTCGGGCTGGAGAACAGACTGAAATCCTTGGTGGAATAGACCACCTCTTCCAATACGGGGATACGCACGCCCGCAATTTTCTTGACAGACATCCGCACATCGTCCACATGGATAAGGGTAGTATCAAATTCCCCCCATAGAGCAAGCATCCGGTCATAATCCTTAATGCGGCGGTTGACCTCCTCATCAAGTTCGGCAATCTCTTTCTTGGCTTTTTTCACCTCGAGACGGAGTGCCGACTCTTTGCTCTGAAGCGTTGGAAGGGTGCGCTGCCGCATCTTGAGATTTTTCTCAAGTACCTGCAAGGATGTTTTGTTATATTGAAACTGAATAGCCATAAAATTTATGCTTTCTTCCAGTATTTTTCAACCAATGCTTGTTTGATATTGACCTCTTCAGGTTTGAAATATTTGGCAAAGAGCGCCCATGCAACGTCCAGCATCTGTGTGGTGTTGATATTGACATCGATAGCCAAAATCTCACGCGAGTAGTCTTTGGCGAATGCCAGGCAACGCTCATCGTAGTCGGTAAGGTCGAAACCGTTTTCTTTCTTGGTTTTGGCATTGGCAGCATCGGCATACAAGCGAACTGCGGCATTCATTACCTGAGGATGATCTTCGCGTGTTTTCTTTCCCGCAACCAATTGTTTCAAACGCGACAACGAGCGGAACGGGTCAACAATAACCTTTCCGATGTCAGAGTCACGACGCAGGTACAACTGCCCCTCGGTGATATAACCTGTGTTATCAGGAATAGCGTGCGTAATGTCGCCGCCCGAAAGGGTCGTAACAGCGATGATGGTGATACTTCCGCCACCTGCTTCATAGGGGAACTGCACAGCCTTCTCGTAAATCTTTGCCAAATCGGAATAGAGCGAACCCGGCATAGAGTCCTTGCTCGGAATCTGGTCCATACGGTTGCTGACGATAGCCAGCGCATCGGCATACAGCGTCATATCAGTCAGCAGAACCAGCACCTTCTCATGCTTCTGCACAGCGAAATACTCTGCTGCCGTCAATGCCATATCAGGGATAAGCAGACGCTCTACAGGCGGGTTCTCGGTGGTGTTCACAAACGACACGATACGGTCGAGCACACCTGCATTGGAGAACACGTTCTTGAAATAGAGGTAATCATCGTTGGTCAGACCCATACCGCCCAAGATAATCTTGTCTGCCTCTGCACGCAACGCCACGTTAGCCATCACTTGGTTGTACGGCTGGTCGGGGTCGGCAAAGAACGGAATCTTCTGACCGGAAACGAGGGTGTTGTTCAAGTCGATACCCGCAATACCTGTAGCAATCAGTTCCGATGGTTGCTTACGACGCACAGGGTTCACACTCGGACCGCCAATCTCCACTTCCTCGCCTTCCACTGCCGGTCCGCCGTCAATAGGTTCGCCATAGGCGTTGAAGAAACGTCCGGCGAGTTGGTCGCTCACGCGCAGCGACGGAGCCTTACCCAAGAATACCACTTCGGCGTTGGTGGGGATACCCTCCGTACCCTCAAACACCTGGAGCGTAACATCATCGCCCATAATCTTAACGACCTGGGCAAGTTTGCCGTTTACGGTAGCGAGTTCATCGTTACCCACCCCCTCGGCTTTCAGCGAGCAAGTTGCTTTGGTGATAGCCGTAATCTTGGTGTAAATCTTTTGAAATGCTTTTGCCATAGTCGTTATGCTTTTATCTGTTTCTCAGCCAATAAATCGTTCAGTTTCTTTTGGTATTCCTCGAACTCAGCAGAGTGAAACTCACTGTAGTTCATCTGTTTGCAAAGGTTGATGACGCGCTTGAAATACTCGCTCACGTCCAGAAAGTTCTGGAAGTCATAGTCATGTTTGCAAATATCCATCACCAGATTGAGCATATACTCCTGACGCTCCAGCGGGCAAACGGCATCAATCTTGTCGAATGCGTCCTGCTGGAGAATCACAAAGTCAATCACCTCCGATTTCCAGAACTCCTCATGGTAATCCACGGGCACGCCGTCATCACCCAGGATGTTTATCTGCTCCTGAATCTCCTTGCCGCGTTGCAGGTAGGTCTTCATATCGTTCACCTTCCCGAGCCAGTCCTTGTCAATCAAGTTGGAGATATACTCCTCAAACTCAGGGTATTCGATATATTTCGAGTACGAGTCAATCGGGTTCACGGCAGGGTAACGTTTGCGGTCGGCACGGTTCTGCTCCAAGGCATAGAAACAACGCGCCACCTTCTTCGTACCCTCCGTCACAGGCTCTTTCAGGTTACCGCCGGCAGGCGAAACCGTACCGAGGAACGTCACCGAACCGGTCTTGCCGTTGTTCAGATATACGTATCCCGCGCGTGCATAGAATGCACCAATGATTGCCGACAAGTCCATCGGGAAAGCGTCCTGACCGGGCAACTCTTCCAGACGGTTTGACATCTCACGCAACGCCTGTGCCCAACGGCTCGTCGAGTCCGCCATCAGCAACACGCGCAATCCCATCGAACGGTAGTATTCCGCAATCGTCATGGACGTATAAACCGACGCCTCACGCGAAGCCACAGGCATGTTCGACGTGTTGGCGATGATGATAGTACGCTCCATCAACTTGCGCCCTGTGTGCGGGTCCACCAATTCGGGGAACTCCGTAAAGGTCTCCACCACCTCGTTGGCACGCTCACCGCAGGCAGCGATAATCACGATATCCGCCTCGGCTTGTTTGGAAATAGCATGTTGAAGCACCGTCTTACCCGTACCGAAAGGGCCGGGGATAAAGCCCGTACCGCCCTCGCAAATAGGGTTCGCCGTATCTATTGTGCGCACACCGGTCTCCAGCAGTTTGAATGGACGCGGCTTGCTCTTGTATGCTAGAATCGCCTTCTTCACCGGCCATTTCTGCACCATCGTCACGTTGTGGTCGTTGCCATCGGCATCGGTCAGCACGGCGATAGTATCCAAAATCTTGTACTCGCCTGCGGGTACAATGCTCTTCACTGTATATTCGCCCTCGAACACAAACGGCACCATAATCTTGTGTGGCTGGTGGTTCTCGTCCACCTCGCCGAGCCAAGCGGCAGCCTCCACCTTGTCGCCCACCTTGGCAATAGGCTCAAACTTCCATAGTTTCTCTTTGTCGAGCGGGAAATTATACTCACCACGCTTCAAGAACACGCCAGTTAGTTTGTTCAGGTCATTCTGTAAGCCGTCATAATTGCGGCTCAACAAACCTGGACCGAGCGTAACCTCGAGCATGTGCCCGGTAAACTCTACCATATTGCCGACTTTCAGCCCGCGCGTCGATTCAAATACCTGCGCATAGACATTGTCGCCAATCACTTTGATGACCTCTGCCATCAGTTTGGTATCACCCAGCGTGATGTAGCAGATTTCGTTTTGTGCGACAGGACCATCCACTCCCACCGTCACCAGGTTAGCGATGATACCTTTTACTTTTCCTGTTGTCATATCTTATAACATTGTTTTATTTCTCTAATCGTTGTATCTCTTTTTTGATTTCTTCTATCACATCCCCATTGGCAATTGTTTTCTTACCATTGTCATCTTTATATGAGTATATGTAGAATACTTTTCCTCCGTATTGCTGCTCAAACATTACATGTGTTTCATGTTGGAGTTCATACTCTTTATGTATCTCTGCCAACTGAATGCCTTTATTTATCGGCTTTATCTGTAATCCTATGAACTTACCATTCACCTCCACAAAGAAATCAACATTAAACAATCTATCCCATTCATCTGGTGCAGGTTGAACTGGTATATTTATTTCATATTGTAGCTGTCCGTATATTGTTTGAATTTCTGTGGTATAACCATCATAAGTTCTATCAATGACCAACTGCTTGATGAAATCAATACAATCTTGTTCCGTTATGTCAGCTACTTCTGATTGTATAACTTCTGTAATTTTTACATACAACTTGCGTCCCAATTCTTCAATATGTGCTTCTGTTTTCACGTTGGCATAGTAATACGCCCTCCATTCCTCCAATGATTTTAGGACTGCACTTGCGTATGGATTCAGATGTAGCTCCTACATTACGCTTAAAATTCAACTGAAACCGGTTAGTCGCACTATTTAATATCCACTCTTTCGCCATATCTTAACTACAATGATAGGAATTTCTGTTTATATTTATATTCTGTTTCGTTGTCCACACAGACTTTCCCGTCTCTTATGAGATGTGCATTCACAAACGTCCTGTTTTCCAAGTACAGATACGCCATCAGCGTGTTGGAGTCATCGTACTTAACCTCATCATAGGTCATATATACTTTTTTCCCTTGTACAAGCTTACGCAAATATTCCGTAGAAACATTTTCATACATAGGGTTGGTCCGAACTCCTATCAAATGAATATGAAGACCTGTATTCTGCACAACAACCTCTGGTGAGATTATCTCCTTGACAGTATACAAGTCCATGCGTTTGTTGTGCGTAACAGAATCTATCTTTGAACCATATTGTAAAGATTTTACATCTATCTGCTTATTTATCTTATGGGTATCCGTAAAATGATATGGCAGCTGTTTTAACTCTTCGGTAAAGATATTGGCCTCCACCGGCTGCTGTTGTTCTACCACTATTTCATCATCAGAAAATAGGCTGTAGCCGCTTACTTTCTCTCTTATAATAGGTATATACTGTTCGTTTATCTCATAGCCGACAGAATTGCGTCCCAACTTTTTAGCAGCCAGCGACGTTGTCCCGCTACCCAAGAACGGATCTAATACTACCTCTTGTGGAAAAGAAAACATCTTAATCAGCCGATGCGGCAATTCTTCAGGAAACATTGCCAAATGCTTGTCTTGCTTTGCACCACCAAAATACCAATGTCCGCTAAAATACTTATTCCACTCCTCATTAGTCATCTTAGCATTCTCTTTCTGCTCGGTTGTTGGAATGGGAGCTTTTCCTTGCTTCTTGAACAACAGAATATACTCAAAGTCCAGTTTAGCCACGCCGTTGCGAGGATAAGGAAAACTTCCCATAACAGAAGCCCCACCTGTGGTATTCATCGTTGTTGTCTTCTGCCAGATAATCTGCCCCATAAAATCAAATCCCAATATCTCACAGAACTTGATTATCTCCGTATGAATGGGAATAACTTTGTATCTTCCGTAATATACCGAGCGTGCGAATTGGTCTCCTATGTTTATACACAAACGACAACCGTCATGCAGCACACGATAGCACTCCTTCCACACCAAATTGAGATTGTTGATGTACTCTTCATAAGAGTCATTAAAACCTATTTGATGTTCGTTGCCATAATCTTTCAATTGCCAATAGGGAGGTGAAGTCACAATCAGATGTACTGATTGGTCTTTCAGCTCCTGCATACTACGGCAGTCCCCGCAAATGATTCTATGTTTGGTATGGCTTGTCACTCCAATTTTATTCCTTTTTTCATGTCTGCCACCAACTCGCGGAACACCTGTTCGCCGTGTTCCACCGTCAGCAGCGACCAGCGGTTGAGCATCTCCGCCTGCAGGTAGTATGCCAGCACGTTCTCAATAGAGAAATCGACAAAGAGCGTTTCCTCTTCGAGCCATGCAAAACGCAATGCGTCCATACGTTTCTCGCGTTCCATCAGGTTGTCGATGTCCACCAGGGACATCACCTCTTGCAGGTTGTCCATCACGCCGCCCAAGCCGAAGTCTTTCTGCTGCAGGTTCTTGCGCAGAATATCCGCCACCTCGCCTTGTCCGACAATCATTTTGCGTACGTCAAAACCGTGTTTGCGGCAAATAGCAGCCACCAAGACATTGTTCATATCCCGATTGTAGGCAAACCACGCACGCACAAACTTGTTCTTGCTATGCAGTCCGTGTTCATAGAGCAGTTGTGTACGCAAATCCGCTTCCGAAAGGGTATTGCGTGCATCTTCCCACCAAACAGGCTGGTCGATAATCGAATCGTCATATCGCTCAATGAGTTCGCTTATCTCGGGGGCATTGCTCTTCAGCCGGAGCAAATCCAGCAATGGTTTGTCTTTTTCCGACAGGTTCTCCTCAAGCAACAGCAAGAGCGACTCCATCGTCATAGGAGCCTCGCCGCCTGCTTTCAACTCGGGCAGCCCCGCCATTAAACATTCGTATCCCATAGTATTCCGGATTTTCCAGAAGTTCCAGGTGTTCTAGAAGTTCTAGATATTCTAGTTTTTTATTTTCCGAAGAGCAACTCTATCAGTTGCGGGCGGAGGAACTCTTTGAAATACTCAACGAACTCTTTCTCTCCGAAATCGAGTCTGTAACCGCCTTTGCATGGTACGATAGCGAAATCTGTTTTGATACCCTTGATCTCTTCTATCTTCACCCCTTTGTCCAATGCCGCTTTGGCATTAGCCTCAAAGTAGTTTGTCAGGGCTTCAGCGTCCTTTGTCTCGATAGTAACCTCACCGTCCTTAGCCATTTCAGTTGCCAGTTTGGCAATGATTCCCTGCATAAACGCAGGGTCTGCCGTAGCGGCTTTGACGCTATCGGTTACCACTTTGCCGGTCAGGAGGTTTGTAACTTCTGTACGCAACGCACTGACACTCTGCTCGGCAAAGAGTTTCAACTCGGCACGTGTATTCTTATCCAGTTCTTGTGCTTTGGCTTCGGCAGCAGCCAGTTTGGCTTGTGCTTCTTTCTCGGCACCGGCTACAATCTCAGCCGCTTTCGCATTGGCAGCATCAATAATCTGTTGCGCCTCTTGATTACCTTTCTCTACGCCTTCTGCATAGATTTTGTCGGTCAATTCTGATAAGTTCATTGTATCTTTGTATTTTATATTTTCCTATGAGGTTGGTATATGGAAAATTGTTTTTGCGTGTTATGGTAAACAGACTTATGTTTTCCTGACTATATTTTTCAAAAAAAAAATCGCACAAAGGTACGAAAAATAATCTGCTCTGACAAACGTTTATTCCATAAAAAGTGATTTGTTAAACAAGTCTGCCACTTTTCTATGTTATACAACATCTATCCGTTGTTTATTTGGCAAAATCTGTGCCAAAATTCGCATTTACATCATTCTTCACGCACCCCGATTTTCCAAAATTCTTATCCAAAAGGAATAGTACAAAACGGCATTACGAAAACTTCATCAAGACAATGTTTATACACTTTATGCAGTATCAAAAGTGCATAAAGTGCATAAAAAACGGGCTTATCGTATCGGAAAAAGCC
>DGIN01000037.1:11809-23630 GCA_002387325.1 Bacteroidales bacterium UBA4621
TCTACGTCTTTTCTACGTAATGGGTATATGTAGGTACGGAAAGTGCATAAACTGTATATTTTCCGCATTGCTTATTCTGCATATTTTTGAAGGAATATCTATGTCACCATATACCCAAATCATACTTGTAAATATATACCCATTTTATTCCGGTTTGGATGCGATTGGGCAGAAACGGCATATATGAGTTTGCATATATGTGTTATATTTCGTAACTTTGCAGCGTTTTTACAGGCAAGAGGTTTTCAAACCAATTTAATATAAACAGGCATTATAGGGAAAAAACCGTCTATACAAACAAGGAACAACCGTGAAAGACAATACCATAATTACCATGAAAAAACAACTCTTATGTTTAGGGTTGATTGCACCGCTGCTTGTAGCGTGCCACACACCCACCGATTCCGTCAGCCGTATTGCTACCGGACAGCCCATCATCCCTATCCGTATGACAAGCGACACCGCACACGTGGTGCTGACTGACTATGTACCGCTTTTGATGGAGCAACAGTCGCAGCCCCCTTCAGAGAGCAGGGGGACTATTGCTTGGCAGGCAAGCGGCAGGTTGGAGACATTGAATATGACCGGTACCGGTGCATTACCCGAAGAAATAGATATTGTAAATCATAGCAATGTCTGCGAAGAAATATCCATCTGTAATAACAAAGCGAACTTCGCCATTCCCGTTTTGCCCAACAAACCGGTCAAGCAAGGTTTTGTTTCCATGCGCAATCCTCAAGGTGCAATGCATTGTATAACAGTAGGTTTCGTAGATCCGACAGAGGTGGAAAAGATAATGGTTTACGTGCAGAATATGCCTATTACCAGTACATCATTCACCCCAAACGAAGACGGCAGTTACACCCTTGACCTTTTCCAAAGCAAAGAGGTGTCACGATGCGGGAAAGGGCGTGCATATCTGCGTGTGTTTGCAGAGGACAGTACCTATCTGTACAATGACCTGCTCATCCCGTTGCAAGACGGCAACCCCATAACGGATGTGGCATTGCTTACGCGGCACGATAATCAGGCACAAGTGCTCTACTCTATTCTCGTGGACCGTTTTCAAAACGGCAATACGGACAATGATTGGAAAATGAACTCGCCTGAAGTATTGGATATAGTGGACTATCAAGGCGGTGATTTGGCAGGTATCACGCAGAAAATCAAAGAAGGTTATTTTTCGGATTTAGGTGTTAATACACTATGGATCAGTCCAATTACACAAAACCCGTGGGACGCATGGGGCAAATATGTTTTCCACCACGGCAACAAATACGATTCGACCAAGACCTATACCAAGTTTTCGGGGTATCACGGCTATTGGCCTATCTATGTCACCGCCATAGACAAGCGTTTCGGTACAGACTATGAATTAGAGCAACTTCTCGCCTGCGCCCATACGAATAACATGAATGTGGTGCTTGATTATGTAGCCAACCATATGCATATCAACGCCCCCACCCTGCAGGAACATCCGGACTGGCACACCGATTCGATTCTACCCGACGGACGGCGTAACTTCGAACTTTGGGACGAAGCCCGCCTGACCACATGGTTTGACGCCCATATCCCCACATTGGATCTGGAGCGCGAGGAGGTTTGCCGCCCGATGACCGATTCGGCACTCTATTGGCTTGAAAATTATGATTTCGACGGTTTCCGCCACGATGCGTGCAAACATATCCCCGAATGTTACTGGCGAATGCTGGGGCAGAAGATGGCAGTGCGTTTCCCCGACCGTCCTATCTGGATGATTGGTGAGACCTACGGTTCGCCCGAACTAATCAATTCGTATGTCAAAACGGGTATGCTGAATGCACAATTTGATTTCAATGTATATTTTACCGCCGTCCACGCGCTGTGCAACGACGGCAGTATGCAAAATTTAGACAATACCATTCGCACTTCTCTTGCCACTTACGGAGCACATCATACGATGGGCAACATATCGGGAAATCACGATCAGGTACGCTTTGCATCGTTTGCCGGCGGTGCGGTCGGTTTTTGGGAAGACCCGAAAGAAGCCGGTTGGACACGCTATTGCGGTATCGTTCCCAACGACCAAACCGACAATACGCAACGGATAGAGGAAGCCTACAAACGTGCGCTATTGCTCGAGGTGCTGAACCTGACATTGCCCGGTGTGCCCTGTATCTACCAAGGCGATGAATATGCCGAGGTGGGTGGCAACGACCCCGATAACCGCCATATGATGCGTTTTGACGGTCTGAACGAATACGAACAAAATTTCCGCCAACAAGTAAAAGACCTGATACATCTGCGCCGCTCATCGATGCCGTTGCTCTACGGCGACTATATTCCTGTTTCGGCAACCGATGATGTGCTTTGTTTCGACCGTGTATATATGGGTGAGACTATGCGCGTAGAGATTGACCGCAAAAACCTGACTTACTCAATTACTAAACAATAACCAGCAATGAAAAAACTTTTTATTTTTGCGTTAGGATTGCTGACGCTGGCTTCTTGCGCAAAACAAGAGCCTACAAGACACACCCAATGGGCGTATGATGCCACTATCTATGAACTTAACACCCGCCAACTGACTCCGGAAGGCACATTTGCGGCAGCCGAAAAACATCTGCCAGAACTGCGCGAGAACGGCATTGATATTCTGTGGATTATGCCTTGCCAACCGATTGGCGTTCTGACCCGCAAAGGCACACTTGGCAGTTACTATTCAATCATTGACTATTGTCAGTTCAACCCCGAGTTTGGTACACGTGCCGATTTTGAGCACCTGCTTGCTACCGCGCACGACCTCGGTTTCAAGGTCATTCTCGACTGGGTAGCCAACCACACCGCTCCTGACAGCAAATGGACAGAAAACGACGGATGGCATTATCGCGACAGTCTCGGCAACCTGATGGTACAATACGACTGGACGGACATCTCCAAATTGAACTACGACAACGAGGACATGCGTCAAGAGATGCTGCGCTGCATGCACTGGTGGATGGATTCGATTGGTATTGACGGTTTCCGTTGCGACGTGGCCGGTGAAGTACCGACCGATTTTTGGAATATGGCTATGGGCGACCTGAGAAAGACGCACCCCGATATGTTCACACTGGCAGAGGACGAGGCGAAGAACTACGAACTGACAGAGTCAGCATTCGATATGTATTATGGCTGGGAACTTCACCACATTATGAACAACGTGGCACAGGGCAAGAGCGGTGTGCAAGACCTGTGGAACTACTTCGAGAAGGCCGACACAACCACACGTGCCAACGCTATCCGTATGAACTTCACCTCCAACCACGATGAGAACTCGTGGAACGGCACCGAGTTTGAGCGTATGGGTGATGCAGCAGACCTCTTCGCTGCATTTACCTACATCGTTCCCGGTATGCCGCTTATCTACACAGGTCAGTTGAGCGGTAACCACCACCGTCTGGAGTTCTTTGAGAAAGACTGCATCGACCGAGTAGAGGGTGCTCCGCAATATGCTATGTATCAGAAACTGAACGGATTGCGGAAAGCCAACAAAGCATTATGGAGTCCCGAGTTGGGTGCAAAAATGCTGCGCCTACCGGCAGACAACGAGCATATATTTGCCTGTGTCCGTCCGTTGGAGAACGGCAAAAACACCGTTATCGCCGTAATGAACATGTCGGCTGACGAGCAGAGCGTGGCTCTCGACCTCACCGGCTACGAAGGCAGATACAACTGCTTCAACTGCAACGAAAAAAAGACTCTTTCTGCAAACGAGACGATGACGCTCAAGCCGTGGGAATACCGCATTTTGACAAAGTAGGCATTCTCCCACCCTACAGAAAAACAGACTACCTTTTCCGAGACAGTCTGTTTTTTTGTTTCTGCATCGGTCTTGCGTATCATCAGGGAAAGGTCAGGGAAGCCACAGGGAATTTTAGCGGACGGCACTTGCACATATCCTAAAAAAGCAGTAACTTTGCGGCGGATATGTGTCGGCATATTCCATATCCAACAAACATAAATCAGACAGACCATGACTATTGCTATATTCGGAAATGCGATGAAAGAAAACACCTTGGTAGAGGTGTCGCATATCCTGAATTTTATGGAGAAACGCGGTGTGAACATCCTGCTTTCGCAAGAACTGCGGCAGGAACTGAACCTGCGCGAGTTTCCGCCTTTTCCCGAGGACAGGACGGGCGAAAGCGAATCAGTCAGTCCGTACAACGAGCCCATTGATTTTGCTATGTCGATTGGCGGGGACGGTACGTTTCTGACCACAGCCGCCGCTATCGGCAATAAGAATATCCCCATCATCGGTGTCAACTGCGGGCAGTTGGGTTTTCTTGCCGATGTACAGACCAAAGATGCGGATATGATTATGAATCAGTTGATAGAGGGGCGATATACCATAGAGCAACGCTCCGTGCTGCGTGTCAGTTGCGGGCGTGAAGGACTGATTATGGCACCCAATGCGCTCAACGAAATCGCAATAATGAAACAAGGTATGAGCAGTATGATTTCGGTGGAAGTAACCGCCAACGGCGAAGTACTCCATACCTATCGTGCAGACGGTCTGGTCATCTCCACCCCAACCGGCAGTACGGCATACAACCTGTCCATCGGCGGTCCGCTGCTTGTGCCGCAGACCCGCGGTTTGATACTTTCGCCTATTGCCACCCATAGTCTGACCGTCCGCCCGCTGGTGGTACCTGATGACTGGAAATTTGACCTCAGAGTAGCCAGCCGTTACAGCAGTTATATGATTAGTGTGGACGGGCGCAGCCAGATACTCAGCACCGATGTGATGCTCCATGTCGAGCGGGCTCCCTATACAATCAAAGTGGTACAAGTGGGCGAAAACAGTTTTCTCAAATCGCTCCGCGACAAACTCAACTGGGGGAGGTGATTCAATTAAGAATTACCAATTAATATGCAATCCTGATAAACTCCATTACCCCATAAACCTATTCAACCACGCATAAACCAATCAACTCATAAACGTATAAACCAACACAAAACATGCTTGATTTTATTACTTGGAACGTAGATCCAATCCTTATACACATCGGCGACGGCGGCATACGCTGGTACGGACTTTTGTGGGCATTAGGCATCTATTTTTGCTACCTGATGGAGGTCAAGATCTACAAACACGAGCACTGCCCCGCCGACTGGGTGGACAAACTTTTTATCTGGATGGTTTTGGGTGTTATCATCGGTGCGCGTCTCGGCCATTGCTGGTTCTACGAGTGGCACGATGTTACCAGTCCCGCCCTTGCCCGCTATTGCCAAATGATGGATATTTCTACCAACCCCGTGCAGATTTTCGGTTGGACAATCAACTATCGAAACCCATACATAGAACACCCGTTGCTGCTTCTCAAAATCTGGGAAGGCGGTCTTGCCAGCCATGGCGGGGCTATCGGGTTGATGATTGCAGCAATACTCCTTAATAAAAAAGAGTTCTCCAAATATCCGCAGTATCAGACCTCATGGATATGGATTCTCGACCGCCTCTGTATCGGCGTTTGTTTCACTGCAACGCTGATCCGCTTGGGTAACCTGATGAACAGCGAGATTTATGGCGGACCTACCGATATGCCGTGGGGCTTCATCTTCGTGCGCGACGGACAGACCGTTCCTTGCCACCCCACGCAGATTTACGAAATGCTCTATTGCATTGTGGCTATGATAGTTACGCAGATAATGTACTGGAAATTCAAAGCCTATCGTCGCGAAGGATTGCTGCTCGGCGTGTTCTTCGAGATAGTCTTCATTACCCGTTTCGGGCTGGAGTTTATCAAGAACGACCAAGAGGCATTTGAAGCAAATCACCTGCTCAATATGGGGCAATGGCTCAGTATTCCGTTTATCCTTCTCGGTCTATACCTGATTATTCGCGCCTACCGCCGTCCGCTTCTCCCTGAGGTAGCACAAGCCCCAGACGAGAAAGCCGACAAAAAGAAAAAATAAGTTGCTTGCAGGCATAGAAAAATAGAACATCTTCGGTTGAGCATTGTAAGGAGGAATTAGTAGGATAGGCTTTGGTTGTCAGTTGAAAAAATGCAACATTTTAGGCACATAGTATTTGTTGCAGAGTTGTTTTTTGGAGCATCTTTGGTTTTTGCCGGCAACACCGCTTTCGGCGAGGGGCTGTTTCGATACAACCCTTTCGGACACAGTCTCTATGCCGACGAACACCCCAATCTTGTGCGAATGGACGTGGCTTACACCCAAATGCACCCAATCTACGACTGGGAACATTCCGGCAAATCTTACCGCACACAGACGCTCGGTATCTTCGGTTTCCAATTGCCGCTTTGGTACGGGCAGCTCGCCGATTCCACTATGGCACTGAATGTTACCGCTGCTATGTCCGCCAATATATGGATGGACCTTTTCGGCGGGAAAACCTCACCCATCGTTGATACCGACTACCGAATTGCCTTGCCCACAGTGGCTTTCCTCCACCGAATCAACCGCGGCTTTGCCCGCAACTATGCCGTCAGTTGGTCGCCTTTCAAACACGAATCTACCCATATAGGGGACGAACTCCAAATACAGAAAATATCGGAAAACAGGGCGTTGCGACGTGTGAATGTGTCGTACAACTATACCGAATTCACGTTTACGCTCAATGAAGCGGAAAACCGCTATGCCGAAAATCACTGTTTCCGTGTGGGGTTAATGCTTCTTTGGAATTGGCAGAAAGGTTGGTACAAAGTGGACGAGGAAGACGGCGACCGCACACTTACCCGACCGCGGCTATCGCCGTGGGAAGCATATTTGCAATACCAATACCAGTCCCCCACTTCTCGTCACGGTTTTCAAGGTATCGTCTCCGCCGAGGTGCGCAACCGTGCCTTGTACGGCTACAATCTGTACAACAAGTCAACAGATACAGAGCCGGTTATGCAAAAAGAAGCACGTGTTTTCACCTACAATATCTTTCTCGGTGTGCGCTACAACACTCCCCGTTATGACGGTTATTTTTCCCGCGTGGCAGTGGGGCTTCGCGCCTACCACGGCAACTGCCCGTACGGACAGTTCCGCAGTATCCGCTCTTTCAGCCATATCGGTGTTTGCCTGATGGTTGAGTAATTTTGAAAGGTACGAAAAGCAAAAACCAAATAAAATTGGGTTTTATTTGGGGAGTTCGGAAAAAAGCAGTAACTTTGCAAGATGTAATGCGTTGTACGCAATGCACCCTTAAATTTGACATAATTAACCCATCTATTGTTTAACATAAACACAAATACACAATGAAACCAACTCACATTGAGCATCTTGGTATCGCTGTAACCAGTTTGGAGGACGCAATGCCGTTCTTCGAGTTCTTAACCGGTGAAAAATGCTACTCTATCGAAGAGGTGGCTGACCAGAAAGTGCGCACGGCGTTCTTCAAAGTCGGACAAACCAAGATAGAACTTCTGGAGCCGACCTGCCCCGAATCAACCATCGCCAAGTTTATTGAGAAAAACGGCGGTCGCGGCGGCGTCCACCATGTGGCATTCAACGTGGAGAGCGTGGAAGAGGCACTGAAAGAGGCAGAGTCAGCAGGTATCCAACTCATTGACAAGACTCCCCGCAAAGGTGCCGAGAATCTGATGATTGCTTTCCTCCACCCCAAAAGCACCAAAGGCGTACTGACCGAACTCTGTGAGCAACCCAAATAAATGTACAATTATGGATAACGATAAATTGCAAAAACTGATTGACAACCGTGCAAAGGCAGCAGCCGGAGGCGGTGAAGCAGCAATCGAAAAACATCACGCAAAGGGCAGTTATACCGCCCGCGAGCGTATCAATATGCTCCTTGACGAGGGGTCGTTTGAGGAGGTGAATATGTTCCTCACCCACCGTTGCCACGATTTCGGAATGGAGAAGAAAGTGTTCCTCGGCGATGGTGTGGCAGTAGGTTCAGGTACCATTGACGGTCGTCTGGTATTTGTCTTTGCACAAGACGCAACCGTTATCGGCGGTTCTCTCAGCGAGACGATGGCACAGAAGATTTGCAACGTGATGGATCAGGCTATGAAACTCGGTGCGCCTATCATCGGTCTCAACGACTCGGGCGGAGCACGTATTCAGGAGGGGGCTTGTGCCTTGGCTGGTTATGCCGAGATTTTCGAGCGTAATATCCTTGCCAGTGGCGTAGTTCCCCAGATTAGCGTTATCTTCGGTCCGTGCGCCGGCGGTGCCGTTTACAGCCCTGCGCTGACCGACTTCATTATGATGACCGAGCGGAACTCGTATATGTTCATCACCGGACCGAAAGTAGTAAAATCGGTTACGGGTGAAGATGTAAGTGTGGAAGACCTTGGCGGTGCACGTGTACACGCTACCAAATCGGGTGTTACCCACTTTGTAGCTGCTACCGAAGAGGAAGCACTGCAAGAAGTTCGCCGTCTGGTTAGTTTCATCCCGCAAAACAATATGGAGGAGGCTCCTGTACTCAAATGCACCGATGATCCGCTGCGTATTGAAGAAAGCCTGAACGACATCGTGCCTAACGATCCGAACAAGCCCTACAACATGAAGGACATCATCAACCTGATTGTGGATAACGGCGACTTTATGGAGGTTCAAAAGGACTATGCCAAGAACATCATCTGCGGTTTTGCGCGTTTCAACGGTCGCAGCACGGGTATCATTGCCAACCAGCCGAACTATATCGCCGGTGTGTTGGACTGCGATGCCAGCCGCAAGGCAGCGCGTTTCGTACGTTTCTGCGATGCTTTCAATATCCAGATTCTCACCCTTGTGGACGTGCCGGGCTTCTTGTGCGGTACGGGTCAGGAGTACGCCGGTATCATCGATCATGGGGCAAAACTGATGTTTGCCTACGGCGAAGCAACTGTGCCTAAAGTTACTATTACTATTCGTAAGTCGTATGGCGGCAGTCATATCGTTATGAGTTGCAAGCAGTTGCGCGGCGATGTATGCTATGCATGGCCTAATGCGGAGATTGCCGTGATGGGTGCAAGCGGTGCTGTGGGCGTGCTTCAGGCAAAAGCCATCAAGGCTATCGAAGACCCCGAAGAGAAAAAGAAATTCATTGCTGAGAAAGAGGCGGAGTATTGCGAACTCTTTGCCAGTCCATATCAGGCTGCCAACCGCGGCTATATCGACGACATCATTGAGCCGCGCAACACTCGCAAGCGTATTATCCATGCTTTCGAGAACCTGCAGACCAAGCGTCTGACCAACCCTCTGAAGAAGCATTCAAATATCCCGTTGTAATATGATCTTGCTTGAAGTAACCGCATCCACGTGGATGATTACCGGAGTGGGCTTCCTTCTGGTATTGCTGCTCTTGATAGTGTTTGTCTATATTCTCAAACTGATGGGTTGGATTATGCAACCGCGCGTCAAACCCCAAAAACAGGTTGAGGCACAACACTCGCAGACCGTAGCACACACCCAAAAAGAGGACAAAGAGCGTATCACGCTCACCGCCGACAGTACAGCCGCAATAGCATTGGCTCTCCATCTCTACTACAACGGTGTTCACGATGAAGAAAGCACCAGAACTATTGTTCAGCCCCACCGTACACAATGGAACAACAAAATGTACGGTATGAATAACCTTCATAGATAAAAGATGAATTATAGTGCAAACCGAACATATATACATCTTTTGTTGCGGGGCACCAATATTGTAACCTATTAAAAATATGAAATCATTTCAATTTACTATTGATGGTCGCAAATATGAAACGACTGTCAACGAGATAGAAGACAACGTAGCCGAGGTCACCGTGAATGGTACAGTATTCCATGTGGCTATCGATAAAATGAAGAATGTTTCTTCTGTCAAACCGGCAGTGTCCAAGGCTGCCACTGCTGCACCCCGTGCCGCACAACCCGCCGGAACCGTAGTAGTCAAGAGTCCGCTTCCCGGAAGCATCGTGAAAGTGATGGCTGCTGCCGGTCAAGCCGTTAAGAAAGGCGACCTGCTCCTCACTATGGAGAGTATGAAGATGGAGAACCAGGTTACCAGCGAGTACGACGGAACCATCAAATCAGTGCTTGTACAGCCCGGGCAGAATGTTATGCAAGACGACAAACTCGTTGAGATTGAGACCGTTGCTGTGGCTGCTGCGCCTGCCGCTGCTCCCATAGCACCTAAGGTAGCACCTGCTCCCCAACCTGCTCCTGCCCCTGCTGCACCCAAGGGTGCCGATGTACCCGCAGGCGGCAAAAAAGTCGTTTCTCCCCTACCCGGATCCATTATCAAAGTAGCCGTTAGCGAGGGACAAGCCGTTAAGAAAGGCGACCTGCTTCTTACGCTTGAGAGTATGAAGATGGAGAACCAGGTGCTTGCCGATTGCGATGGCACGGTTACAAAGATTGCTGTCAGCGCAGGGCAGAACGTAATGCAGGATGACTTGCTTGTTGTACTCGGATAAAGATTGCTATTATGTGGACTGACATATTAGATTTTTTCCGGACAATGGGCTTTATGAACATTGATTGGCGTCAGTTGGTGATGCTTTTCGTGTCATTCTTCCTGTTGTATCTGGCTATCAAGAAGCAGTACGAACCGCTGTTGCTCCTGCCTATCGCTTTCGGTATGTTGCTCACCAACCTGCCGGGCGCGAATATGTATCACCCCGAGTTATGGGACGCATTCCTTGATGCCGACAGCCCTGCTTACCATAGTTATGGTGCTATTCTCAAGGACGCAGGTCTGCTTGACGTACTGTATATAGGTGTCAAAGCGGGTCTCTATCCGTGCTTGATTTTCATCGGTGTAGGTGCGATGACCGACTTCGGTCCGCTTATCGCCAACCCTAAATCGCTGATTCTCGGTGCGGCAGCACAAATCGGTATCTTTGTTACGTTCCTTTGCGCCAACGCTCTCGGGTTCACTCCCGCAGAGGCAGGTTCTATTGGCATCATCGGTGGTGCTGACGGACCTACATCTATTTTCCTTACCTCCAAACTGGCTCCTCAGTTGCTTGGTCCTATCGCTATTGCGGCGTACTCGTATATGGCACTCGTACCGGTTATCCAACCGCCTATCATGCGTGCTTTGACCACCAAGAAAGAGCGTGCCATTAAGATGAAGCAACTCCGTTCTGTCAGCAAGACCGAGAAGATTGTCTTCCCGATTGTCATCACCGCTATCGTGGCACTCGTATTGCCCGATGCAGCGCCACTTATCGGTTGCTTGATGCTTGGTAACCTGATGAAAGAGTGCGGTGTTGTGGATCGTCTGAGCAAGACGGCACAAAACGAACTGATGAACATCGTGGTCATCTTCCTCGGTTTGTCGGTCGGTGCTACGGCTACCGGTGCTACTTTCCTGAATGTCAAGACATTGCTTATTCTCTGTATGGGTATCGTTGCCTTCAGTTTGGCTACCGCAGGCGGTGTCCTCTTTGCCAAACTGATGAACCTGTTCTCCAAAGAGAAGATCAACCCGCTTATCGGTTCAGCAGGTGTGAGTGCCGTACCTATGGCAGCACGTGTGAGCCAGATGGAGGGGCAGAAAGCCGACCCGAGCAACTTCCTTCTCATGCACGCTATGGGACCGAATGTGGCAGGTGTCATCGGTTCTGCTGTTGCTGCAGGTATCCTGCTCACCTTCCTTGGTTAATCCATCCGCCCCTACATCGGACTAATCCGATACAATACAAAAAGAGCGTTGCTCACATCAGGGCAACGCTCTTTTATTAAAATACAATAAAGAAAAGTCTCTTTAAAATCTATGCCAATCAGCATAGGATGCGCATAGGATGCGCATAGGATAGACTACCTTTGCTTTTTGTAGATTTTAATAATATAATCTAACAGCCGAAGGCAGTCTAACAGCGTAGCGATCTAATATCTAACATCTAACAGCGTAGCG
>DGIN01000037.1:23748-43701 GCA_002387325.1 Bacteroidales bacterium UBA4621
TCTAACAGCGTAGCGATCTAATATCTAACATCTCAACAATATGGACACTCAAACCATCATACACCACTTGGAGAACAAGTCGGTCAAACCGACGGTCAATCGTATCTTGGTCTATAGTACTTTGGTGCGTCTCAACCGCCCCGTGAGTCTCAAGGATTTGGAAAACGAGATGCTCAATTTGGACAGATCGAGTATATTCCGTGTCCTCACGCTTTTTGAGGAGAACGATGTGGTGCATGCTTTTGAGGACGGACGCGGTATTGTCCACTACGAACTCTGCCACCACCACGATGGCGAGTGCAACCACACCGACGGTCATCTCCATTTCTATTGCGAGACCTGCCAACAATCCTTTTGCTTGGAGGACACCCCCATCCCCCACATCAACCTCTCCTCCGGCTTTATCCCCCACTCCGTCTCCTTTGTCATCAAAGGCACTTGCCCCTCTTGCGCCAAAAAACACAAATAGACTCTACGAAAAGACACCGCTATCTTGAATTATTACAATGTAAAACTATATTGCCATAATGCAATGATACACTTTATCTATAAAGGCTTCATAGTCGTTGATGATGATTGAATTGCCGAAGATTCCATATTGCTCGGATGACAATACTATCGGGGCTTGACATTGCGCATAATAATCCATATACTCTTGTGCCGTTGCTCCAAGCAATGCATCGTTATCGGGAATATGAATTACGTATAAAAGCGTCTTGTTGGGTGTATGAAAGAACATATCAACATTGTCATTGGACAGAATTTTGTATTTTGCAGCATTATGCAGCGTAAACTGCTCCCACTTGGTGATGCGTTTCGTTTCTTTCTTGTAGTACGGCAGCCTATCCAAGATAATGAATATCTGGAAATAAGGGCATTTATTTGCACGTATATTGGCTGTTTCACCAAGCATATTCTCAAAGTAGTTGTTCGAGTTTTGAGAATAGTTTTGCATAACAAACTTCACTGCAATTCCTGCAATGGGTATATCCTTGTGTGTTGTTGCATCCTTCTTTGAGATAGTAATATCCACCTTTTTATCCACATATCGTCCCATAATACTTCCCTCCTTGTCATTGCCCACTCCCTGTGATTGTATGGAGAAAGAAGCACCCAAACGATATGCCAAGTCACGCGCGATGGCACCATGCAACGGTTTTAGTTTCGCCGTACTGCGTGATGTCCCCGATTGCACAAATTGATTAAAAGAGAGTGAGAGGACATTCAGAAATCCCTGATTGGTCAAGGGGTATGAAATTTGCTGTGTTTGCATAGTTTTCTATTTGAAAGTTAATATATTTTTCTAAATCTTTGGAGTTGAACGTGTAGTAACCGCCACTTTTGTAGCACTTTAAGGTGTGTATATAACGGATAAAACAGTCAGATTTAATAAGACTTTCCAATATGGAGAATGGCACATTGGTTAGCATATATAGTCCACTATATACACCACTTCCATTGGCAACAGGCTCTAAACGGATGCTGTCCACATCTTTGATAATGGTATTGATGGCTATTTTGTCCGTATAGACATCTTTCAGGGCTTGGGTGCGTCCGTACAAGTACCATTCGGGATTAGTTGATTCTGCTTTTCCTTTGAGTAATGTTGCTTTCCGTGTCTCCATATAGGTTTTAATCGCCACATTCTGAAATAGTATGTCTTTGGAAATCGGTTTTCCGTTTTTATCATAAGGAAAGAAAGCGCGATTCCATTTGCCTGTGGAGGCTTTCAAAATCGGTATTGTGTATTCTGAAAAAGGTAGGTCTCCAATAAAAACACTATCTGCAAGTGTTGCAAAACCATTTTTAACGACACACCACTTGCGTATTGTAGTAGAGCGTAGTTGTTTCAACGTTTGCAACTCTTGCTTGGTTGCCAAATAGAATTTGCCCTCAATTGAAATATCTTCAAGGTGTAATTGCTTCTGTTGCTTAGGTTTACGCTCCTGCTCATCGTACAGATAATAGTTTACTATTTCACTTGTATAGGCTTTATCAAAATATGAGATTAGAGTATAAGTTGTAGCCCCGACGAAAGGTTGGTAATGTCCTAAATCCACCAAGGTACATAGTGTTTTCTTGGCAAGGATATATGCCCGCATATTGGTCGCCGCCACACTATTAAGCCATGAACTCGGTGTGATATAGCACAGACGTCCCATCGCATTGAGCATCCGAAATCCTATTTCAAAAAAGACGAGATAAATATCCGTCATTCCTGCATTGGCGAAATGGAAACGTTTGACATTTTGATATTGCGTATTCAGATTGTGAACTCGCACATAAGGAGGGTTTCCGACCACAAAATCCATTGCACCATCAAAACATATCACAGAAAGAGCATCTTGATGAAGAATGTCCCATTGCACATTGTCTATTCGGTATTTGTGAGCAACAAGATTGAGATTGTATAAACAATTTTCATAGGCTTCTTGCTCTAATTCTATGCCGTGGATGTATTGCTCCAGATGTTTTTTTAGTGTGCCTGTATCGCAATCTGTTTGCAGATATGCGGAGCAATAACGCTCTACAATTTCGCACAAGAAAGCACCATCACCACAACTATTGTCGATGATATGCTTTTGCAGAATATCTGTACCCGTATATCGGCAGATATCTAAGATGTTTTTAACAAGAAATGCAGGAGTAAAGACTTGTCCGCTATGTTTGACCAAGTTCTGCTTCTCTCCCATCAAATTGGTCTTATCCGACGACGAAGGCGGATAAAAATCACCCTTTTCGGTATGGTTTATCGGCTTGGAATTGTTGCTTTTTGCCATATAGATTGATAGATTTATGCAATGCTATCAATCTCAGCAGTAGAAATAGTAGGTAAAAAGAAAGTGTGAATCTATCTTTTCACACTCAACAGGAAGCGTCGGAGAAACCTGCCAATACCTCAAAGATAGTTCACACTTTCGCGTAACTATAGAGGTATTGTAGGAATTCGATATTCCGTGAGTGATTAGCACTATTTCTTTTCAGAGAAAATAGTTTCCGACGCTTTTTTCTTTGAGTGTGAAATAATAGCCAATGCTGTTATAAATATGTCGTTGCATCGCCTTTACGATGCCTGTTTACATAAGCAATTTATTGTTTAATAATTTCTATATTATTGATACTTTATCGTTTACGCATGCAAAGATACACATTCTTTTGCATTTATGCAAATGTCCTATTCCTCAATTGGAACTCTGGTCTTAGAAATGTAATCCCTTTATTCTTGATGCACCTATAATCTCCAACTAATGCAGTTTGGGGAAGTATCTCATAAACAAAAAGCCAATACTTGTCAATCTCATTTTTTCTCTTAATAGCCTCTTCTCTCAATTTGTGTTGCCCTTTGCTATCTTTTATATGATTAGATTTTATATTTGAAAGTAATAAGAATATACAATCTGCACTTGATATAGCCTCATCTACATAAGTTGATGTTATGTTAAAATCATATTTGATGGCCCAATATAAGGCATAGGAACATGCCTCATACAAATGCTTTTGTACACCAATTTCATACAATTGGTTTGCAATTTCTTCAATTCTTGCTTTACTAACAGAAAAAGGCATAAAAACATATTCTTCAACACAATGCACCAAGTATGGATACAACAACAATAAATGGTGTACCACATCAATATAAAAGCACCGTGCTTTTTCCCCTAAATAACATGAAGAAACTACTTTTATCATGTAGTTATAAACCGCGCTATCTCCTGTGGAGTCTGCCAAACTGATGCACATATTAATAAATGCCTCTAAGCGAGCAAATAAAAATATAGTCTTTTGGTTATCTTCTCTTTTAGTTTCTCCAATAAAGAAACTTTTGATAACATTGGTCCAATTGGTGTTTGATGATAGCGGTAATCGTGCAATAATTGTCTTTTTTACATTCAATGAAAGTTCAAATTTCTTAAGTTCTTCAGACAAATCTAATAGAAATTTTTCTGCATCATCTTCGCTAGAAACGTAACAGGTGTAATCATCAATATGGCGAACGAAATCATATTTCTTTGAAAGAATTGCGTCTACTGTTGTAAGTATAATCTCAGAAAGGATATTGGAGGTATGTGGTCCAACAAGCAACCCACAAGTTTCATTATATTTCAAATGGCGGCTTTGTTCATCCAATTTATTATACCATACATTATCATTTTTATGCGCTTTTGCAACGTCCTTCCCCACAAGTGCCCATGATATTGCATGTGAATAAATGCTTGGGAAACAACTAGAAATATCGGCTTTTACTACATATCGTTTCTTTATCGGTAACCGCTGTACGATTGCATTCACGTATTCATCTTTATCGTGGTAATTGTGAACCATTTCGAAAAGATAAGGTTTATCACCCAATTTTTGGATATGAATTTGGCTATGTTTATATCTCATCTTATCCGATTGGCTTCGGAAATGTGAGAGTATTTCAGTCCATTGTAGAGCAATACCATTACATAAATTAGAGTATGCAAATGGTGTAGGTATTGCCAGGTTTCGAGTTATATTGGTATTGCGAATACTATCATATCTGATATAGTCCCACCCGCTTTTTTGTCTAAATGGAGGAAAGCCATTTTGATTACAATAAGTAAAAAATGCTTCTGCAGAAAGAAAATTGGGCAATTTGTCTGCAAAGAGTCCATACCCCAACAACCCGTTTCTAACATCTTCAGCAGATAACTCTGCCATATAATCATAATACGTCTTCATATACGATACTATTATAATCACACATTGCTAAATAATCAATCTGCTACAAAAATATACAATTTATTTGATATATGCAACAATTGTAAACTGATTGTTGCAACATCAACATTAAAAAAGATAGTCGATAGTTATAAAGAATACGCTTCATATCAATAATGTTTTTTTATGATGGGTGCTTTATAATGTAAAGAAATAATCAAGCATCCATTGTAAGTATCAATACAATAATACTTACGAACTCACACTATATAATTCAGTAAGTATGTGCATATTAGCAGTTTTTGCAGTACATTTGTAGTAAGAATCGGAACAGATAATCCTATTTAATAAAATTTACTATGCTGAATTTGACTATACCATCTTTTTCTGCCCCGCACGAATTGGATATTTGGTCTAACGACTATTTTCTGCAGTTGGCAAAATGTATTGTTTGGACATAAATAAATCATTACAACCACACTAGTTCATCATCTTATCCTCTCATTGCCCACTAAACATTGAATTTGTCTTTGGAACCTTTTCCCCCCATGGGATGGGGGTAGGATCAATGTATATCCTGCCACAAGCGTAAAGCGGTAGTACGCAATAGAGACGGATTAGACATAAGTTCACGGAGCGAGCGAAGATTTCGTATATTGCGCTCCGAGTTAAGCCAAAGGTGCATATACCCACCCTCGGCATATTTATTGTGCAAATGTTCGCATATGCGGGCGAACTGCCATTCAAAATCCGCAGTAGGATTGAGTTTGAGCCCGTATTGAAGTGTACGCTGGATGACTGTCTCTGGTTCCAATTGGCGATCGGCTTCTGCTACAATGGCTCCATATATGGTGCGAGGAGGATGTTTGCTGCTCGCACGATGGTCTTCGACGGCATCGCGCATTATAAGCAGTTGTTCCTCTGTAAACCACTCACGCAAGTGCTGGTCTGCCAATAGTATTTCGCCCGAATGGATATGGTGAAATTCCCTGTCAACCGACAGACCAAGGTCGTGATAGGCGGCAATCGTATATGCCATATCCGTATCAGCCTGATGCTCTCGAGCGAGTTTGACGCTTTCTGCAATCACACTCTCGGCGTGGTCGCGCTGGTGTCCCTTGTCAAAAGCCGCATAGCGGGGAAGAATAGACTGCTCTATATATTCTACCAAGGATGACATAAAAAAGGATTAAGAATGACTACCCACCTATCTTAAGAAACGGTCGCCCATAGCAGTAAAAGAGAAAAAAGAATGAGGAAAACAACATTCATAATTCCTCATTCATAATTCATAATTATATTATCCGAGTCGGGATATTTTCTTCACTTCTTCTTCATTGAGGAGTTTGATCTTGCGTCCGTCCACGCTGATCAGTCCCTCTTGCGCAAACTGGCTGAGCGTGCGGATGGCATTGCTGGTGGTCATATTGCTCATATTGGCAAGGTCTTCGCGGCTCATATACATTGAGAGCGTACAGCCGTCTTCGTCCAAACCATAGTTGTTTTTGAGTGTAAGCAACGACTCTGCCAGACGTCCGCGTATATGTTTCTGCGTCAGATTGATGGTTTGCAGTTCTGCTACCGCCAAGTCGCGTGCCATCGCCACCAGTACCTGATAACAAAAATCGCTATTCCGGCGCAACAAAGCCAAAAAGACGGAAGCGGGAACCCGATAGGTCGTACAAGGCTCGAAAGCACTGGCACAGGAGGTAAAACGGTCTTCGCCGATAACGGCACGGTAGCCGAACATATCATACGGTTTGAGCAAACGGATGATTTGCGCACGTTGTCCGATACCCTCCTTATATATACGTACGCGCCCGCTAATCAGCATCCACATATCACCAGCCCTATCGCCTTCGCTATGGATCAGTTCATTTTTCTTGTAGTTGACAATCTCTGCCTCCTCGCTGACCCATTCTTTTTCTTCGTCTGTGAGAACTTCCCAAATCGGGTTCAGTTCCCACATCTTCGCGTACGCTTCCTCTTTCTTCTTCATTACGTTGTTTCTAAATGTTTCGATCGTAAAAAATGTTTCGATTGCAAAGATAACGTATTTCGGCGGATTGTGCAAGTGTTTTTTGCATTTTGCAAGCGGAATATATGTTTTTCAGCATAAATTCTTGCACATTTCGTAGAAATATAGTACCTTTGTGCGTTTATAAAATACCCCGATAACTAACTCTATAAATCATTTTTTATTGTGAAAGTGAATTACCTCAAACAGAGACACATCGGTCTCAGTGAGCAAGATGAGCAGCAAATGCTCAAAGTGATTGGTGCTGGCTCTATAGAGCAACTGATTGCAGAGACTATGCCTGCTGATATTCTGCTCAAAGAGCCGGTTGAGTTGCCCGAACCGCTGACAGAGCAGCAGATGCTTGATTCGCTTAATGCTTCTGCGCAGGCGAACGTGCTGAACCGCAGTTACATAGGTCGCGGTTGGTACGGAACCATCACCCCTTCGGTTATCCGCCGCAATGTGCTGGAAAATCCTGTTTGGTACACGTCCTATACGCCTTATCAGGCGGAGGTGAGTCAGGGACGTTTGGAGGCATTGTTCAATTTCCAGACAATGATTGCCGACCTGACAGGGCTGCCTTTGGCTAACTGTTCTCTCTTGGATGAGGCCACTTCTGCTGCCGAGGCGGTTACGATGATGCGCAACCTGCGTTCGCGCGAGCAAGTAAAAAACGGGGTATGCAAAGTATTTGTCGATGAAAAAATTTTCCCTAATACGCTCAGCGTGATGCAGACACGTGCCGCAGGGCAAGGGATTGAATTAGTGGTTGGCAGATATGCCGATTTCGAACCGACTTCCGACTATTTCGGTGCGATAGCCCAATTGCCCAATGCCGATGGTGCTATTGAGGATTACGCAGGGTGGATTGAGGACTGCCATGCGGCGGGGCTGAAAGTGACTATTGTGGCGGACTTGATGGTGATGGCGTTGCTGCGCCCGATAGACGCTGATATTATGTGCGGTACAACGCAACGCTTCGGTCTGCCGATGGGCTTCGGAGGACCTACAGCGGGATATATGGCTACGCGCGACGAGTACAAACGCGACCTGCCCGGACGTATCATCGGACTGAGCAAAGATACCTACGGACACCCTGCTTTCCGTCTGGCTCTCCAAACCCGCGAGCAGCATATCAAACGCGAAAAAGCCACATCGAACATCTGTACCGCCGAAGCACTTTGTGCGATGATGGCGGGCTTCTACGGCGTCTATCACGGTGCGGAAGGTATCCGTGAGATTGCCGAGGGTATCCACTCCAAAACCACTTATCTCAACGAAATGATTCAGGCATACGGTTACCAACAGGAGAATACAGAGTTCTTTGATACACTGAAGATCACGGCCTGCGATAATGCTGACTGGCAGACACAACTCAAAGAGAAAGCCGAGTCGTTGGGCATCAATCTTTACTATGACCCGACCGGCTGGGTGGGCATCTCGTTGGACGAGACCGTTACCCTCGATGATATGAACGACCTAATCGAACTCTTTGCCGAGGCAAGTGGAAATATGCCGCAATATGAAGAGTCGGAAACGGCTTTCGACGGGCTATGGTCTATTGACGAAAGCCGCATTCGTGAAGTGGACTACTTGCAAGCCGATGTATTCAAGAAGTATCATACCGAGACCGAGATGATGCGCTATATCAAACGTCTCGACCGAAAGGACATCAGTCTGACCCACTCTATGATTCCACTCGGTTCGTGTACAATGAAACTCAACCCCGCTACGGCTATGACCCCTATCACATGGCCGGGCTTTACGGCTATCCACCCGTTGGCTCCCGCTGACCAAACGGAGGGTTTCCGCAAAATACTGGACGAATTGGAGAAACAACTATGCGCTATCACGGGCTTTGCGGCTTGCAACTTGCAACCGACCTCCGGTGCCGCAGGCGAATATACCGGTTTGATTACTATTCGCGATTATCTCCACCGGAATGGACAATCGCAACGCAATGTGTTGCTTATCCCTGCTTCAGCACACGGTACCAACCCCGCTTCGTGCGTGCAGGCAGGCTTCGTACCGGTGGTAGTCAAATGCGATGAGCAGGGCAACACCGACCTCAACGATTGGCGTGAGAAAGCCGAGCAGAACAAAGACGTACTGGCGGGCTGTATGATTACCTACCCCTCCACGCACGGTATCTTCGAGATGGCTATCCGCGAGATGTGCCAAATCATTCACGACAGCGGCGGGCAGGTCTATATGGACGGAGCCAATATGAACGCCCAAATCGGCTACACCAATCCCGCCTTTATCGGTGCGGATGTGTGCCATTTGAACTTGCATAAGTCGTTCGCCAGCCCCCACGGTGGTGGCGGACCCGGTGTCGGGGCTATCTGCTGTGCGGAGCACCTCGTGGCGTCTATGCCTACTGCAGACCACAACCGCGTTTCATCGGCGCTGTACGGCAATGCCAATATGGCACTCATCAGTTACAGTTACATCGCTATGATGGGTACCGATGGCTTGCGGGCGGCTACCGCTGCTGCCATCCTGAGTGCCAACTATATGGCAGCCAAGTTGCGTGATGCGTACGGCGTTGTATATACAGGTACGCGCGGGCGCGTGGGGCATGAGTTGATTCTCGACTGCCGCCAGTTCCACGCCATCGGTATCACCGAGTCGGACATCGCCAAACGTCTGATGGACTTCGGTTACCATGCGCCGACGCTCTCTTTCCCCGTACATGGCACGCTGATGATTGAGCCGACCGAGTCGGAGTCCTTGCTGGAAATCGACCGTTTCATTGATGCCCTGCTTACTATCCGTGAGGAGATTCGCGAGATTGAGCGCGGCGAAGCGGAATCAAAAGACAATGTGTTGGTTAATGCACCACACCCCGAATACGAAGTGGTTACGGACGAATGGAACCACTCCTATTCGCGCCGCAAAGCCGCCTACCCGACCGATTGGGTGGCAGAGAACAAGTTCTGGATTTCCGTCAGCCGTGTGGACAACGGTTTCGGCGACCGCAACCTCGTAGCTAAGTATTGACAAACGGATAAAGAAGAATGTACTTGTAAACGGATAAAGAATAAAGATTACGCATTGTACTTTTCCCTGCTTTTTCCCTGTCCTTACCCTGTGGATAGCCATAGAATTTGTCATTCTTAATTCAACATTCACTATTAAAAAATAAGGTGGATAGAATCTCGCTGCGCATGTTACTTGTTAATTGTTACTTGTTAATTGGATAAATGAAGCCGAGTGAACAACTCAAAGAGCACCTCCAGCAGTATCAGCGTATGAAACCACTGATTGCTATCAAGGAGTATTTTATGATAGCCGTCTGCACTATCCCGTATGCGCTGTCGGTCAACCAGATTCTGGTGCCGCATACCATTGTCGGTGGGGGGCTCACCGGTTTGTGCGAAATCATCTATTTCGCCACAGGTACGCTCATACCTATTTGGCTGAGTTCGCTGGTGCTCAACTTGATACTGCTTGCTATTGCTGCATTCACTATCGGTTGGCGGTATTGTGTACGAACGGTTTACGGCGTCTTTTGGCTCACTGTTTGGCTCAAATTAGTGCCTATCGCCTCCGAACCGATAGTGTCCGACCCGTTTATGGGCGTTATTTTGGGAGGTCTCTGTGTAGGGTCTTTCTTGGGCATTCTGTTCCTTAATAACGGCTCCACAGGCGGCACGGACATCATCGCTATGATTGTCAACAAGTACCACCACCTGCCTATGGGACGCGTGCTGCTTACGTGCGATATAGTCATCATCCTTTGTGCTTATTTCCTGCCCGATGTGCGCAGCGTGGAGAAGGTGCTGTTCGGTCTCTGTTATACGTTTATGTACTCTTCTGCAGTCGATTGGGTGATGAACCGTATGCGGCAGTCGGTGCAATTCTTTATTATTTCGAAGAAATACAACGAGATAGCAGAAGCCATTATGACCCAAGTACCGCGTGGGGTAACGCTCCTCGAAGCGCAAGGAGGTTATTCCAAAGAGCCAACCAAGGTCATCACCTGCATCGCCCGCCAGCACGAGTCGGCAAAGATTTTCCGTCTCGTCCGCTCCATCGACCCCGATGCTTTTGTGAGCCAAAGCAAAGTTCGCGGTGTCTTCGGTCAGGGCTTCGACTCTATCAAAGACAAAGCCTAATCGTTATAGGATGCGCTTAGGATGCGCATAGGATAGAATAAAAAAGCAGAGAATTTAATAATAAGATTGATGACAAATATCCGGGACATCATTGAATATATGGTCTTGCTGACAAGTGCATTTGCGCGTCGGTTCAAGATTTCCGAGGCAGAAGCCTATCGCTATTTGCATCGGTATGGTGCTATTGAATTGACGTACAAATACTATGATGTGATGCATACGCAATCGTTTGAGGATATGGTACAAAGTTTGGTTACATTCTGTCAGCGTAAAGGAGGCACTTTGCTATGAGACTTTATCATGGTTCTACAACCGATTGCCAATGATCGGGTTGGAGTACAAATTAGCAAATATGAGGCGGGAGATATATCTTTGGAGCAATTCTTGAATAATTTGAAATATATGAAAGGCGTTACTTACCAGTATTTCTTTGGTACGGAACGTGCTTTGACTAAATTGCGGAAGGTATGAATATAACTGAATCGGAATTTCAATATATCAAGGAGCATATATTGACCCAAATGATACAAATCTTAATGGAGGAACAGCATCTTTCGTTGGAGGAGGCTATGGATAAGGTTTATACTTCAGAACTATTTGAAAAGTTATCCGACCCGAAAACAGGTTTGTATCTTCAATCTCCGCGTTACTTGCTCAGTTATTTATCATCATCCTCTCCTTGTCCTATGAGGTAAAATATCGGAACACATCTTCTTTGCAGATGTAAAACGCAGAGAGGTCGCAGCGGCGACCTGACATATATTGTATAATGGCGTCTTTTGACGCTTTGATCTTGGCGGTTCTAAATGTGGCAATTTTCAATCTATAACCAAGACGAAGCAACAAGATACGCCTACATAGTGTGTATTCATATACGCTTATGCTGTATCCGCAAGGATATAGCACTTGTGTGTATCTACATACGGCGTAGGGTGTGGTGTTGCTCGTTCAGTTATGGATGGGCTATGCCACAGCCTTGAACCGCAGGACGAGATAACACTCGAACCTGCGCTTTTTTTATGTCTGCCAAGATTCAAAAAGCAACACGAATTATGGTAGAACAACAAGTTCCAACCGTACAACCTTCTCCCGCGCGGCAAGTCAAGTCGCGCGAGCGCGTGCAGCAGCATGGCGAGGTGTTTACGTCCGAAAGGGAGGTAAACGCTATGCTCGATTTGGTCAAACACGAGACGGAGCGTATCGATTCCCGTTTCTTGGAACCCGCTTGCGGCGACGGCAATTTTCTTGCAGAGATATTGCGCCGCAAACTATCGGTGTGCCGCCGCTTTGTGGAGCAACGCAAAAACACCCAACTGGAGTACGAGAAGAACGCCGTCTTGGCAGTCAGCAGTATCTATGGCATCGAACTCTTGGGCGACAATACCCGCACCTGCCGTGAGCGTCTGTTTCATATCTTTGAAACCGAATACCACAATCTCTATGGCGAAGCCGTGAAGCCCGAGTGCCTGCGCAGTATTCGCTATCTGCTTTCCAAAAACATTATCCAAGGCAATGCCCTCACCTACCACCGTGTGGACGAACCAGACAAGTGGATTGTCATCTCCGAATGGAGCCTTCTCGGCGGCGGAATGATCAACCGCCGCGACTACGAATTCAGTTATATGGTAGGCAATACCGTCGGCACCGACCTGTTTTCGGACGAACCCTGCCAGACTTTCCCGCCTGTCCATTTCCTGCAACTCAACCCTCAATCCTACCATGAATAGAGAATACAACCCCGATGTACTCAACTGCATTGCCAACCTCAGCAATGACGAAGTCTTTACCCCTCCGCAGTTGGCAAACCAAGTACTGGATATGCTCCCGCAGGAGTTGTTCCGCAGTCCCGATACCACCTTTCTGGATCCGTTTTGCAAGTCGGGAGTTTTCCTGCGAGAGATAGTGAAACGCCTCGACCGCGGGTTAGCGACTGCCATTCCCAACCGCCAAAAGCGTATTGACCACATTCTGCACAAGCAGGTCTTCGGAATCGCCCTTACCGAACTGACCTCGCTGCTCAGCCGCAGGACGCTCTATTGCAGCAAGTCCGCCAACAGCGAACACAGCGTCAGTTATTTCGACAACCCGCAAGGGCATATCCTCTATACCCCTCTGCATCATACGTGGCAGAACGGCAAATGCAAATACTGCGGTGCAAGCCGTGAGGTCTATGACCGCGGCACCGATGCCGAGCAGTATGCCTACCAATTCATTCATACCGACCATCCCTCTAAAATCTTCAATATGACTTTCGATGTTATCATCGGCAACCCGCCCTACCAACTCAGCGACGGTGGCGGCACCGGCAGCAGTGCTATGCCGCTATACCATAAATTTGTAGAGCAGGCAATGAAACTGCAACCCCGCTATCTGTCTATGATTATTCCCGCTCGCTGGATGACCGGCGGAAAAGGATTGGACGCATTTCGTTCTCAAATGATAGCAGACAGACATATACGGATTTTGCACGATTATATGGATGCCTCCATGTGTTTTGTAGGTGTTAATATAGAAGGTGGAGTTTGTTATTTCTTGTGGAGTAAAAATGAAGAAGGCTTATGCCATTATATATTGCATCAAGCCAATGGAGAAGAGATACAAACCGATAAGTATTTAGACGAGAACGGAACTTCTGATATTGTAATCCGAGACCCCAATATCATTTCTATTCTTGATAAAGTACGATTATGGGCGGAACCTTCTTTTGAAAAATTGGTATCTACTCGTAATCCATTCAAAATACAAAATGATATGATTGACTCGGTTACATCTCCTATACCGTCTCAATATAGTTTGTTTTGCCTGCAGAATCGTACTAGAACGACCCTTTTTCTCAAGAAACGTTTTAATGTGAATTGTAGCATCCCTTTATTGCAAGGATACAAACTTTTTATTTCCAAAGCCGATGGGGCTGCTGGGCAAATAGGCAATCCTATTCCTGCACGTATCATAGGCAAGGCTGTTATTGCAGAACCCAATATGTTGTGTACAGAGACATTTTTGGCTGTCGGTCCGTTTAAGTCAAAAGATGAATGTGTAAATGTTCAAACGTATATGGAGACAAAGTTTTTCCGCTTTTTAGTCGGTATTCGCAAAAACAAGAATATGACCCACGATACATATCTTTATGCTCCTCTCCAAGACTTCTCCCACCCTTGGACAGACGAAATGCTATACTCCAAATACCGTTTGTCCTCTCAAGAAATCGCCTTTATAGAATCCATGATCCGCCCTATGGATTGATTCGAATAGAAACATCTTTCCTAAAATAAAGGAAACTTTTTGCCAATGTTTCCTTTATTTAAGGAAACAATCAATTAAAACGTTAGATTAACCTATGGCAGCAAACGAATTATTACGCCGACAGGTGTCGGAACGCCCTATTATTTACGCCTATTCTGATACGCGTTATCCCAATATGCTCAAGGTGGGCTTTACCTCGCGCGACGTCGAAACCCGTATGCACGAGCATTACCCCACGTTGGTGCCGGGGCAGTCGTGGCACGTGGAGTTGGTTCGCTCCGCCATGCGGCAGGACGGCTCTGTTTTCTCTGACAAAGAGGTGCACCGTGTGTTGCGCAATGCACATATCCCCAACCCCGAAGGCGAGTGGTTCTACTGCACTATCCGGCAGGTGGAGCAGGCGATAGCCGCTGTGGCAAACAACGAGACAACACTCCTTGCCCGCACACGCGATTTCCGTATGCGCCCCGAGCAGGAGGAGGCGGTGCGCAAGACGGCGGCGTATTTCCGTTCCTTTGCCAAAGACCCTGCCAACGAGGGTATGACGGCGCATTTTCTCTGGAATGCCAAGATGCGTTTCGGCAAAACGTTCACCGCCTATCAGTTGGCACGCGAGATGCACTGGAAACACGTCTTGGTGCTGACTTTCAAACCTGCCGTTAAGACTGCTTGGAAAGAGGACTTGCTTACCCACAAGGATTTTGCCGACTGGATCTTTGTTGAGAAACAGGACAACCGCGAGTTCAACCACGTGGATTTGACGCAGCGTTTTGTCTGTTTCGCCTCGTTCCAGGACGTGCTCGGCACCAACAGCGTCGGTGGTATCAAAGCCACCAACGAGTGGATTCAGACCGTGCCGTGGGATTGTATCATCTTGGACGAATACCATTTCGGCGCGTGGGGCAAGAACGCCAAAGAGTTCTACAACAAGCAGGATGTCGCCAACCGTATCATAGAGGAAACCCGCAGTCTCTATGCCGAAGATGCGTCTTCCCGCAAAGAATTGGAAATTCGCGAGACGTTTGACGAAGAACTGATGCCGCTTCAGACCCGCTATTATCTCTATCTGTCGGGCACGCCCTTCCGTGCCATCGCGAGCGGTGAGTTTATCGAGGAGCAGATTTTCAACTGGACGTACTCCGATGAGCAAGCCGCCAAAGAGGCGTGGCAAGGGGCGGACAATCCCTACAAAGCCCTGCCGAAAATGGTTATGCTCACCTACCAACTCCCCGAAAAAATACGCGAGGTGGCGGAGCAGGGCGAGTTCAACGAGTTCGACCTCAACGAGTTTTTCCGTGCCGAGAACGACCGGTTTATCCACGAGGAGTATGTGCAGAAGTGGGTCGATTTGATCCACGGTGCCTATACGGAAAACATTGTTTCCGACCTCAAACTGGCGGCTGAGAAACCGCCAATGCCTTTCTCCGATGCCCGCTTGCTGGACTATCTGCGCCATACCTATTGGTTCCTGCCCTCCGTTGCGGCTTGCCGTGCGATGGTGCACTTGCTCCGCAAGCCCGTGAACCGCAAGTTTTTCGAGCGTTTTCATATCATCGTGGCGGCAGGCAGCGAGGCGGGTATGGGTGCCGATGCCGTCCTGCCCGTATATGCCGGGATGGGCAACCCGCAGGAGAACTACACCATTACGCTTTCGTGCGGCAAACTCTCTACGGGCGTTACTGTCAAGCCGTGGACGGGTATTTTTATGCTCCGCAATTCATCTTCGCCGGAGACCTATTTCCAAGCCGCTTTCCGTGTGCAGTCGCCATGGACTATGCGCAACGAGTGGGGCGAAGAGGTCGTCCTGAAGCCGCTCTGTTATGTGTTTGATTTTGCCCCCAACCGTGCCTTGCGCCAAGTGGCGGAGTATAGTTGCCGTCTGAGCGTCAATGACCACAACCCCGAGCAGAAAGTGGCGGAGTTTATCCGTTTCCTGCCTATCCTTGCCTACGACGGCAGCAGTATGAAGCAGATTGATGCGGCGGGTATCTTGGATATGGCTATGTCGGGTACCACGGCTACCTTGTTGGCTCGCCGATGGGAAAGTGCATTGCTGGTCAATGTGGATAACGGTACGCTCAACCGCCTGTTACACAGTCCCGATGCTATGCAGGCACTGATGAATATCGAGGGGTTCCGTGCACTCAACCGGGACATCGAAACCATTATCAACAAGTCCGAAGCGGTAAAAAAAGCCAAAAAAGAGAAGGGCGAGAACCTGACACCCCGGGAGAAAAAACAACTGAGCGAGGAGGAGAAAGAATACAAGTCCAAACGCAAGGAGATACAGGAAAAACTCATCAAGTTTGCCACCCGTATTCCCGTCTTTATGTACCTGACTGACTACCGCGAATATACGCTCTATGATGTAATCCGTCAGTTGGAACCCGACCTATTCCGCAAGGTCACGGGCTTGACGCTGTACGATTTCGACTTGTTGGTCTCGCTCGGAGTCTTCAATCGCGAACTGATGAACGATGCCGTCTATAAGTTCAAACGTTACGAAGATGCATCTCTCGTCTATACAGGCATCAACACCCATGAAAACGAGAATATCGGTGGTTTTGATACGGTCATATCCGCCGAAACCTACCAATCGCAAGCCCCTGTCTTTCACCCCGAACCGATAGAACAGCCTTCCAATCTGCACCCTATGAAAACAGAATCCGGGGACGCGGGCACCTGTAGGGTTCCCGCAAGCACCGGGGACGCGGGCGCCCCGCCCGCGGTAGTATCTGCCCACAAAGAGCAAGAGCCATCCGCCCCGTGGCTGTCTTTGCAAATCGGGGATAATGTAACCCATCGCTCCCTTGGCAGCGGCATCATCACCTCTATGGATAACACCTATATAAAAGTACGTTTTGTAAATACGGAAAAGAAATTCTATTTTCCGGGGTGTTTCGAGAAAGGCTATTTCATAATGCCCTGATTGCTATAAACACGGGTGGATAGCATTTCCCTTTGGATACCCTGTGGATACCCTGAAAATCGTTGCACATTTGCATTACGCTTGCATAATTCTATTTTTTTTGTTACCTTTGCGGCTGATAAGATGTATGTTCAACCCGCAGACAACACCGCAACATGAAAGACAGAAAGGAATACATCATCACCCGTGCTATGGAGTTGTATGCCCTCAACGGCTACAACAACGTTTCTATCACCGATTTGCAGTTTGCCCTCGATATGGGGCGTGGGACGCTCTACTACTATTTCAAATCGCAGGACGAACTCTTCCAAGTCTGTATGGAACGTTATTTTATGCGCCCGAAGCAGAAAGCCTTGCAGCAGCCCGATACAATCCTCATTCCCGATATGATTCAGGCTATGCTCGGCTATCTCAATGGGCTACAGGACGCCTTGCAAACCTTTGACAATAAGAATATCAACACCACCAATGTGGTCAATTTGATGTTTACTGCCTACAATCTCTTCCCTACCCTCTCACGCAAAGCCAAACGGCTCTATACCGCCGAAATAGAACTCTGGAAAAAGGCTCTCCGCAACAGTATCCGTGCCGGGCAGGTGCGCACAGGCGTTAATATCGACCTGCTGGCACTGATGTTCACCCACGTTAAAGACGGCTACGACAGCGGACAGAACGGAGAAACAATGGATTTTAGTATCTTCCCTAAACAGTACAACTACCTGTACGAATTAATCAAACCGCTACCGGCTAATCAATAAGGTCTTTAAGGACTTTAACAACCTTAACGACCTTAATCACCTTATAGATATTCGGTTTGTATGTTGTATTTCTACACATGAACACTCGTTCAGTTAAAAAGCAGTACCTTTGCGACAACAATGCGTAATTCATAATTCGTAATTCATAATTATATATTATAATGAGTATGGCAACGAAACACTATCTGGAGTTCCTGCAAGGAACAATGAAAAATCGTTGGAACGAGTTGGCGCTTACCGACTTGGATAGCGATAATAAGTACACCTACGCACGTTTGGCAGAACAAATAGAACGTCTGCATTGTACCTTTGAGGCTCTCGGTATCAAACAGGGGGATAAAGTGGCTCTGTGCGGACGCAACTGCGCCAACTGGGGCGTTACGTTCCTCGCTGTTGAAACCTACAAAGCCGTAGCCGTCAGTATCCTGCCGGATTTTACAGGAGAAGGTATTCAGAACCTGGTCAAACACTCCGAGGCAAGCCTGCTATTCGTAGGTCCTAACGTAAAGAAAAAAATACAATTCGACACAATGCCTGCGCTCAAGGCGATGGTCTTTATGGATGACTTTTCGCTTGTAGCGGCAAAAGACGAAGAGACCGAAAAAGCCTTTGCACAATCAGGCGACCTCTTTGCGCAAAAATACCCCAACGGTGTACAGAAAGAGGATATCAACTATCCGACTGACAACCTCAACGAGTTGGCACTCATCAACTATACATCGGGTACCACCAGCACACCGAAAGGCGTTATGCTCAGCCACTTGAACCTCAGTGGTAACGTAGAGTTTGCTTGCAAGCGCATTCCGCACCGTCCAGGTGACCGCGTACTGTCAATGCTGCCTATCGCCCATATGTTCGGCTTGATGTTCGAGTTCCTCTATCAGGTATGCGATGGTGCAGAGGTCTATTTCCTCACCAAAGCCCCCACCCCATCCACACTGATGAAAGCCTTTGCACAGGTACACCCCTTTATGATCCTCACAGTGCCGCTCGTCATTGAGAAAATCGTCAAAAAGAGTATACTGCCGGTTATTAACAAACCCGTTATGAAAGTGCTGTGGCATACACCGGGCATCAATATCATCATTCGCAAAAAAGTGAACGAGAAACTGATGACGGCATTCGGAGGGCAGTTGCGATTCCTGATTATCGGAGGGGCGGCACTCAACAAAGAAGTGGAGCAATGCCTCAAAGACATCAAATTCGTCTATTGCGTGGGCTATGGTATGACCGAGTGCGGTCCGTTGATTTCGTACGAAGATTGGTATCGCTTCAAATTCCACTCTTGCGGCAAAGACCTGCCGCAATGCCACGTACGCGTGGATTCCGATGACCCGCAGCACAAAGAGGGCGAACTGCAAGTGAAAGGCATCAACGTGATGATGGGCTACTACAAGAACGAAGAAGCCACCAAAGCAGTCTTTACAGAAGACGGCTGGATGCGCACGGGAGACCTCGGTATCATCGACAAAGACGGCAACATCTTTATCAAAGGACGTAGCAAGAATATGATTCTCGGACCTTCGGGGCAGAACATCTATCCAGAAGAAATCGAGGACAAACTGAACAATATGCCTTGCGTGATAGAATCCGTAGTCGTGGATAGGGACGGCAAACTCGTTGCACTCGTATTCCCAGACAATACCCCCGAAGGCAAGAAACTGCTACATGGTGCCAACAACTTCAACGAATTGATGGAGCAGAACCGCAAGGAACTAAACAAACAACTCCCGCAATACAGCCAAATCACCGCCATCGAATTGGTGGCTAACGAGTTTGAAAAAACTCCAAAACGCTCTATCAAGCGTTTCCTGTACAAGTAATCTCTCTTTTTATACTTTTTTTATAAGGCGTATCCGGTCTTGGTAGTATCTTGCAGCACACAGGCTGCAAAATACTGCCGGCGGGTATGACTACGCTCTTGCTGTGCATTTTCATAGACTTTTACGGGTTTCCTGTATCGCAAACGGCGAGAGAAATAAAAGAAATTTTTTATTGCTGTCCGGTAAACGCAGCCCGAAGCAAAAAAGTGGCGTATAGGTCAATTTGCAGGCTGAAAAATGGGTAGTATGTCTCTATGGATCATTTTGCAGGCTGGAAAAATGGTAGTATAAATTGCCCCTAAAAATCTCTCTGTTGGGGATTGCGTAGTATGCGGCTTGGGGAGCCGCGTAATAGTCTAAAAACACCATTCGTTGA
>DGIN01000047.1:0-17421 GCA_002387325.1 Bacteroidales bacterium UBA4621
TAGAAAGGACGTAGAAAGGACGTAGAAAGAAAAGGCTTTTTTCGATACGATAAGCCACCTTTTTATGCACTTTATGCACTTTGAATATTGCATAAACTGCATAAACATCGTCTTGAGATGCCTGTCCTGTTTTGTCTTTTTTGTGATAAATTCAATGATTTTTTTGTCTTTTGGCACGTATATTGTATGGTAAAGTCTGTTTTTTGTTTACGACTGATGGTTACAACAGCATTTTTGGCGTGTCTGCTTCTGTGTTCGGCTTTGTGTTTTGCCCAATACACCGATGAGCAGTTGTATGCGGCGTTTCTGGAGCAGGATATGTCGGTGTGGAAGGATTATATCACAACTGCCGATTGGGAGAAACTTTCCGTAGAAGAGCGCAAACGTCTGATTAACTATGAATACGGTTTTCTGGCTACGGCGATAGACCGAAAAGACCCGCATGCGGACGATTACCTGTCGGCGTTTCGCACGCATGTCGAGGGGGAATACAAAGCGGGGCATATCTCGGAAGCGCATTATTGCATGTATATGTCATCGGTGAATGCATACGATTTTATGCTCAACAAGTCGCGCCTGTTTTCCGCAGGATTGCAGTCGTTCAAGTTGGTGAAGCGTGCGGCGGAACTGGCACCGGACGATCCGTTTGTGCTGACACTCAAAGCCAATGTCGATTTTTACGCCCCCACGGCGTTTGGAGGAGACAAAGAAGAGGCTCTGAAAATGTTCACGCGTGCGCGCAATCTCTTTGTAAACAATATGGATTGCACACATCTCTGGAACTATGCATCGTTGCGTATGTGTATCGCCCAATGTTACGAGAAAACGGGAGACAGGGAGCGGGCGATAGACGAATGTCGGTCGATATTGCGAGAGATACCCGGTTTCACTTATATCAGAGACGAATATCTGCCGTATTTGTTGGAAAAGTAGATTTTTTGCAGAATAATTTGCAGGTTTGGAAAATTTGCAGTAATTTTGCACACGCTTTCGAAAGAGAGTTATATATTTGCCTAATTGTGTAATGGTAGCACTACAGATTCTGGTTCTGTCTGTCTGGGTTCGAATCCTGGTTAGGCAACTGCAAAAGCCGAGCATCCGTCAGATGCTTGGTTTTTTGTATATTTGACCTGTGTGAAAAAATCCGTGTGTGCAATTTATTTGCATAATCACGGAATTTGTTGTATCTTTGCAGCGGAAAAAATATGCCCGACGGAATGACAAGGCTGAGCGTAAATATCAACAAGGTGGCTACGCTGCGTAATGCGCGCGGCGGGAACATACCCGACGTGGAGCGTTTTGCAGTGGATTGCGAGCGCTTCGGTGCGCAGGGCATTACGGTGCATCCCCGCCCCGACGAGCGGCATATACGGCGCACTGATGTCTATGCAATCAAGGCGTTGGTAACCACGGAATTTAACATTGAGGGCAATCCGACGGAGGATTTCGTGGCATTGGTGGGTGATGTCCGTCCTGCGCAGGTAACGCTTGTCCCGGACAACCCGCAGCAACTGACCAGCAACCACGGTTGGGACACCAAAACGAACCTTGCGCATTTGCAAAAACTGACAGCGCATTTCCATACGTGCGGCATACGGGTGAGCATTTTTGTGGATGCCGATCCTCAAATGGTGGCGTATGCACAGAAAACGGGTGCAGACCGCGTGGAACTCTATACGGGACCGTATGCAGAATGTTTTGAAAAAGACCCGGCGGCAGCCATAGAGATGTACCGTCCTGCGGCGGAAAAAGCACAGGCTTTAGGTCTGGGGCTTAATGCGGGGCATGACCTCAACTTGCACAACCTCCGTCCGTTTGTGGAGGCGTTTCCGTGGACGGCGGAGGTAAGTATAGGGCATGCGCTGATTTCCGATGCACTGTATCTCGGTATAGAGGAGACAATACGCCGCTACCGGGCATGCTTGGCAGAATAAGACAATCCGGCTAATAAGACTAATCGGTCCAATTGGTCTGATTAGTCCGATAAACAGAACTCTAAAAAACAACACAAATATGTTATTCCTTCAAGACACGGCTATGGCTGCAATGGCAGGGCAAATGCCGATTGAGCAACCTGCAGAAGAATCGATTAACCTTTGGACAATGGCGCAGTACGGCGGCTGGATAATGATAGTGCTGGCTCTGCTGCTGGCATGGGCGGTTTATATTTTTATCGAGCGTATGGTAGTGCTGAAAAATGCCACAAAAGAAGACAGGAGTTTCATGGACCGTATCCGAGACTATATCCATGAGGGCAAGATGGACTCGGCGCTGAACCTGTGCAAGCAGACCGATACCCCTTCCGCACATATGATAGAGAAAGGTATCACGCGTATCGGCCGCCCTATGCAGGATGTGCAGGTGGCGGTCGAGAACGTCGGCAACTTGGAGGTCGGCAAACTCGAAAAAGGGCTTGTTATCATGGCTACCATTGCGGGCGGTGCGCCGATGCTCGGCTTCCTTGGAACGGTACTCGGTATGATTCGTACGTTCTACAATATGGCGCAGACCTCCGGAGGCGTGATAGAGATGGCGTCTCTGAGTACGGGTATGTACGAGGCGATGGTTACCACCGTGGGCGGTTTGATTGTCGGTATCCTGGCGATGTTCGCCTACAATATGCTCGTAGCCCGTATCGACCGCGTGGTGCGTCTGCTCGAAGCACGCACAATGGAGTTTATGGACCTCCTCAACGAACCGGCATAACGTACAATTAACAACGTACAATTAACAATGTACAATTAACATACATTTCTGTTCTTTATTCATTGTTCATTGTCCTTAATTCATTGTTCCGCAAATGGCTCTTAAAAGACGAAATAAGGTGGAGGCAACCTTTGCGATGTCCTCTATGACAGACCTGATATTCCTGCTGTTGCTTTTCTTTGTGATGGCAAGTACGATGTCGTCGCCCAACGATATAAAAATCAACCTGCCCCGCTCGCATGCCAAGACGACTACGCGCCAAGTGGTGGCAAAGGTGAGCATTGACAATCTCGGCAACTATTTTGTGGCGGTGGGCAAAGCCAAACCACAGGCGATTAACCCTGATGAACTGGAGGGCTATCTCAGTACGCTACAGAAGCAGGACTCTGCTATGTATATTGCGCTACACGCCGATGAGGATATCCCTTATAAAGATGTGGTGCGTGTCTTGGACATCGCCAACCAGCACAAGATGAAACTCGTGCTGGCAACGAAAAAGTAACTCTGAGGACGAAGAATATATTAACGGACGCTGAAAATGACACTCAAACAGAAATCAAATATCATTGCTTCGCTGGGGACATTGATAGTTCTGCTGTTGCTGTTTCTGTTGCTGTGGTTTGTGTCAATGGGTGCGCCTGTGCTACCGGAGGACGAGGGAATAGAAGTCTCTTTCGGCAATGTGCCGGAGGCGGGCGGCAGTGAGCCGAACCCCGAAGCACAGTCGGTGCCGATGGAGAGTGTAGCCCCACCGCCTGCAACGTCCAAACCGACGAACAACGATCTGATGACGCAGGAGGACGAGGAGACGCTTGCTTTGCAACGCCAACGGGAAAAAGAGGAGAAAGTGCGCAAAGAGACGGAAGCGGAACGGCTGCGTCAGGAGAAAGCCAAAGCGGCACAGGAAGAGGCGGAACGTATTGCAAAGGAAAAAGCCCTTGCGGAGAAGAAAGCCAAAGAGCAGGCTGCCAAGGATAAGGCAGCGGCGATGGGCTCGCTGTTCGGCAACAATTCCGCCGGCGCACAAGGCAGCGGCGACACCAAGGGCGATGGGCTGAAAGGCAACCCCGTGGCAGGGCACGGCACATCGGGCGGCAACAACTGGTCGCTCGCAGGGCGCAGTATCAAGGGTACATTGCCTGAACCGAAAAATGACTTCCGGCAGGATGGCAAAGTCGTCATTGCTATTTGGGTGTTGCCCGATGGAACGGTGAAAGATGCGCAGGTAACACGTGGTACTACGATTAGCGACCAGTCCACCCTTCAACTCGCTTTGAGTGCGGCTCGCAAAGCCAAGTTCTCCGAGAGCGACAAATCTATTCAGACAGGAACAATCACATATAACTTTAAGTTTAACTAATTGCATTTTTGCATCTGACAATTATGAATTATTTGTTTCTTGACAATGGTTTCGAAGAGATTGAGGCCATTACCACGATTGACCTTCTGCGTCGTGCCGACATCCGCCTGACCACTGTTTCGATTACAGGCAAGGCTATGGTGCTGGGAGCCCACAATATAGCCGTAGAGGCGGACGGGCTGATAGAGGATATAGATTTTTCGGATGCGGAGATGCTCATTCTGCCGGGCGGTGCTACCAAGTTGGGCGAATGTCATACGCTTTGCGACCTGTTGGTGCAGCATAATGCGGCAGGAAAACCCATTGCCGCTATCTGCGCTGCCCCGTCGGTGTTGGGCAAATTGGGTATTCTGCAAGGTAAGCAGGCTACGTGCTACCCGGGTTTCGAGAATTGCTTGGGCGAGAGTTATATAGGCGGTCTGGTGGTGGAAAGCAAGAATATCATTACCGCAAAAGGTCCCGGACTGAGCAGCGACTTTGCATTCTGTATCATTGAGAAACTGGCAGGCAGCGAGGTCGCAGACCAGGTCTATGACACAGCGCAGTATTGATTTTCTCTGAATATAGGTATAGGGAGTACTATGGATAGTACTCCTTTTTGTTGCAAGGTAAATATAGTCTGTTTTATGAATTCGTTTTTCCGTCATCTGGCGATGGCTTCGGCGTGTATTGTCTGGGGGCTGATGGCACCGCTTGCCAAAGATGCAATGCGTACCGATTTTACGGGTATGGATATGGTGGCGTTCCGCGTAGCGGGCGGTGCAATATGCTTTTGGCTCACTTCGCTGATACTCACTCTTTGCGGTAAGAAACAGGAGCGTGTGCCGTTGCACGACATCGGTCTGTTCTTCCTGGCATCGCTTTGCAGCATCGCGTTCAACCAGGGGTTGTTTACCATAGGCGTGAGTATGACTTCGCCTGTCAACGCGAGTATTATGACCACCACGCTGCCTATCATCTCGCTTGTCTTGTCTGTGGTATTTCTGCACGAGAAAGTGTCGTGGCAGAAGATAGTAGGCATTTGTTTGGCGTTGTCGGGGGCTTTGATGGTGATTCTTACTTCGCACACGGCTTCCGCTGCAGGGGCGGTCAACCCGTACCGTGATGCGCTCGGGGCGGCGATGTGTGTGCTGGCGCAATGCTCGTTTGCCACCTATCTGGTGGTGTTCGGCAAACTGATAAAGAAGTACACGGTGGTAACGTGTATGAAATGGATGATGCTCTTTGCCACACTCACTATCTGGCCTTTTGCTCTGCCGCATATCCTCTCTCTTCCGTGGAGTACGATAGCCGCCCGGTCCTATTGGGAGACAGGTTTCGTGGTGTTCTTCGGAACCTATTGCGCCTATATACTGATGACGTGGGCACAGCAGGTTTTGCGCCCGACTCAGGTTTCGGTATACAATTATTTTCAGCCCGTGGTCTCCTGTCTGGCATCTGTGATGATGGGCTTGGCGGTATTCGGCTATCTGCAAGCCATTGCCGTCCTGCTGGTATTCTCGGGGGTGTATCTCGTTACGAACAACAGCACACATCTTAAAAGGAAACAGGTTGCAGAAATGTAAAAATTGTTGTACCTTTGTACGCAAATTTTGGAAGTGTATGAAACTCGGTTTTGACAACGACAAGTATATCCGTATCCAGTCGGAGCATATCCGCGAGCGTATTGCGGCGTTTGGTAACAAACTCTACCTCGAACTCGGGGGCAAACTCTTTGACGACAACCATGCATCGCGTATCCTGCCGGGTTTCCGTCCCGACTCGAAATTGCAGATGCTCTTGCAACTCGCCGACCGCATTGAGATACTGATTGTTATCTCCGCAATGGACATTGAGCGCAACAAGGTGCGCCAGGACCTCGGTATCACCTACGATGAGGACGTGCTGCGCCTCAGGGACGAGTTCCGGCATCGCGGGTTCTATGTGGGCAGCGTGGTGGTCACACATTACAACGGGCAGCCTTCGGCGGACGCTTACCGCCGCCGTTTGGAGAATCTGGGAATAACAGTGTATTATCATCATTTGATAGACGGCTATCCCGCGAATGTGCCGTTCATCGCCTCGCAAGAAGGCTTCGGAAAGAATGATTACATAAAAACCACTCGACCGCTCGTGATTGTTACCGCACCAGGTCCCGGTAGCGGCAAGATGGCGGTGTGCCTTTCGCAACTGTACAACGAACATCAGAGGGGAATAGAGGCGGGCTATGCCAAGTTCGAGACTTTCCCCGTGTGGAACCTGCCGCTCAAGAATCCGGTTAACGTGGCGTACGAGGCAGCCACTGCCGACCTCAACGATGTAAACATGATTGACCCGTTCCACCTTGAGGCGTATGGTACTATCGCCATCAACTACAATCGCGACATTGAGATTTTCCCCGTGCTGGACGCCCTGTTTACAGGTATCTACGGGCATAACCCCTACAAGTCGCCCACCGATATGGGGGTGAATATGGTGGGGTTCTGTATCTCGGACGACGAGGTGTGCAACGAGGCGAGCAAGCAGGAGGTTATCCGCCGCTACTATGCCGCACTGGACGCTTTTGCCGAAGGGCGCGATGCTGAGAAAGAGATTAACAAGATTACACTTTTGATGCGGCAACTCGGTATCACCACCGACTACCGCCGCACCACGGTAGCCGCCAAGGCGTGCCGCGACAGTAAAAACGCTTCCGCTGCCGCGATTGAACTGGAAGACGGAACAATCATCACCGCTCACACAGGCGACCTTTTGGGTTGCTCGGCGGCGTTGCTGCTCAATGCCACCAAATATCTGGCGCATATCGACCACTCGGTGCGCCTGCTGCCGCAGAACCTGATTGAGCCGATTCAGCACACGAAGATAGCATACCTGCAGGGGCATAACCCGCGCCTGCATACCGATGAGGTGTTAGTGGCATTGTCCGTGTTGAGCAGGAGCGACGAAAGGTGTGCCGAAGCATTGCGCCGACTGCCGCACCTCAATGGTTGCCAGGCGCACTCAACGGTGATGCTGTCCGATGTGGACAGGAAGACTTTCCGCCGGTTAGGCATACAGATCACCTGTGAACCCGTATGGAAGAAATAGATTTTTCAGGGGGGGGGATTAGGGTCTTTAATGCCCTTAAGGACTTTAAGGTCTTTAAGGGCATTAAGGCGTTGATGTGGGCTATCCATCTCACATCTACCTGACATCCACTTCACTTTTCATTACGCATTACGCATTATGCATTATGCATTGATTATCGGTGCGCTTGAAAAAAGTTTTGCATCAGGGTGCGTGTGCGGGCGGAGAGAACACCGGTGGTGACAGTCGTTTTAGGGTGAAGGGCTTGCGGTGCTAATTGACTAAAACCGCGTTTGCTGTCATCGCAACCATAGACCACACGCCCGATTTGCGCCCAACCGATAGCCCCTGCACACATCACGCAGGGTTCCACCGTAACATATAGTGTGGCATCGGGCAGGTACTTGCCTCCTGCGGTCTGTGCGGCAGCCGTGAGTGCCTGCATTTCGGCGTGGGCGGTAACGTCCTGCAGGGTCTCCGTCAGGTTATGCCCCCGTCCGATAATCTGCCCATCAGCCACAATCACACACCCCACAGGCACTTCGTCCTGTTCGTATGCCAATTCCGCTTCATGGAGTGCCATCTCCATATACCGATCGTCTGTTTCCTGTTGTGTTGCCATATTCCGTTTTCCGTTGATAATTTTACTTGCCGGTGATTATTCCTGTGTGATAATAGCGGCAGCAGTTTGAGCGGCAGGGGAGGTACCGAGTACGGTTTGGATTCCGACATAGCCTTGCTGCATAGTGGTGCGGTATGCCTCGTCGGTCAAGAGACGGTACAGTTCGGTTTCCACGTTCTTTTCCGTAAAACGGGAGGCAATAAGTTCTTCGATGACCTGCTGCCGTTCTTTGCGCTCTGTACATTGCGCATTGTGCATTGCGCATTGTGCTGCATTGTGCATTGTGCATTGTGCATTATCCATCAGGATATTCACGAGCGTAAAATGGGGGATATGGAAGACAATAGGGCGGAGCAGCCATTCCAACCAGCGGCTGCAGGCTATGTAATAGACCGCTGTCTGCGGGCAGCGGAGCAGGGCGGTTTCGAGGGTGGCTGTACCCGAATTGACCACTGCCGCACGGGCATGCGATACAAGCGAGTAGGTATCACGGGTGAGTGTCTCGCCTTGCAGGTAGTGGGTATAGAAACCGTCTTCTATTCCGGGTGCTGCGGCTACTGCGATACGGAATGGACGCTCCATACGTTGTGCCACGCGGCGGGTGGCTGTAAGCATAGCAGGCAGGCAGTGGCTAATCTCGCTGCGGCGCGAACCGGGTAGGATAGCGATGATGTCCTCCCGCTGCTGTGTGCAGGGGGTGATATGCTGCTCCCGGCACCAGTCGCGAATAGTGTCGTTGGTAGGATTGCCCACATAGGTGCATGTGTAGCCGTAGCGGGCATAGAAAGCGGGTTCAAAAGGGAAAATACCGAGTACTTGGTCGCACAGACGGGCAATTTTATGTACACGCCACGTTTTCCACGCCCACGCTTTGGGCGGAATATAGTAGTAGATCTTGGTGGCGGGCAGGTGTTTGCGACAGAAAGCGGCAATCTTGAGGTTGAAACCCGGATAGTCCACAAGTATGAGTACATCGGGGCGGAATGTCAGCAGGCTCTCGTGTGCGATACGGAAATTGCGGCGTATATCGGGCAGGTGTGCCAGTACGGCAAAGACCCCCATATACGCCATTTGGCGGTAGTGCTGCCGCAGTTCGCACCCGGCGGTCCGCATCTTGTCTCCGCCGAAACCGGCAAACTCGGCGGCAGGGTCTTGGCGATGTATCTGCTTGATGAGGTTGGAGGCATGCAGGTCGCCCGATGCCTCGCCTGCAATAATGAAGTATCTCATATCGAAACGGCTATGGCAGCAAGGATATACGGCATAGAGCCGATGAGCAGCCCCTTGCTGAGTTTCCACGTGTCGGTGGTATAGAAGACAAAAATCAATGCCAGATTGGGGAATACGCTGACCAACAGCAGTTTGCTCAGTACACCGCCCGCATGGAATTGCAAGGTACGAAGCGGGTACCACAGGTTCATCACATCGATATAGGTCAGTCCGAACAGGGCGGGAATAATCAATCCCAGCGCGATACCAATCCAGTATTTGTCAAAGCGTGCCATACGCTGTGAGGTCGATGCTGACGGGCTGGATACTGATAAAACCGTGTTCGAGTGCCCAGATGTCGGTGGAGTTGTCCTGCGGTTCGTGGTTGATATATTCACCGATGAGGGTGTAGTAGGTGTTGCCCAGTTCGTCGGTGTGTGCTTCGAGTTCGTCCGCCCAGTGTCCGTAGCACTGTCGTGTCCAGCGGATACCTGCGATGTTGCCTTTCGGTGCATTGACGTTGTAGCACTCGTTGGGTTTGAAACCTTTGGCAATCAGCATCTTTGTGATGTCCGGAATATAGGTTTGGAAACGGCTGAAATCGGCATCCATAGCGTGGTCATCCAGCGAGAATCCGATGGCGGGAATGCCGTGTTCGGTGGCTACAAAGCAGGCACCCATCGTACCCGAATAGATGAGGTTTATGGAGCCGTTGTTGCCGTGGTTGATACCGCTTGCCACAAGGTCAATCTTGCGGTCTTTGAACAGCACATTGGTGGCGAACTTGATACAGTCGGCGGGAGTGCCGTTGGTAGTATAGACCTCAATGTTGCCGGAGCACTCGTCCTCTATGCGGTTGATATACATCGGTTTCGCCACACTGATACACGCCGCATTGCCGCTTCGCGGTCCATCGGGGGCTATTACCGTGACATGTCCGAGTTTGCTCATCTCGGTTACAAGTGTGCGTATGCCTTTCGTTCCCCAACCGTCGTCGTTGGTTACTACTATTTCCATTGGAGTAATAATCTAATAAATAATATTAATAAAAGGAGCGTTTTTGCCTGTTCAAAACAAGCCTATCCTATAACTATCCTATAACCATCCTATAACCATCCACCTCACTTTGGTATAATATAGGAGCATTAATGAATAATAAATTATTCTTGTATGGTTTTAATGACTTTTTGTGCCAGGTCGTTGGCTTCGTCCATAGTGGCAGCTTCGGAATAGACACGGATAATCGGTTCCGTGTTGCTTTTGCGGAGGTGTACCCATCCGTCGGCAAAGTCGATTTTGACACCGTCTTTGTCGTTGAGCCGCTCGTTGCGAAACACCTCTTTTGCGTGTGCGAGTACCTTGTCCACATCGATGTCGGGGGTAAGTTCGATACGGTTTTTGGAGATAAAATAGTTAGGGAACGTCTTTCGCAACTCACTGACGGTGCAGCCTTTGTGCGCGAGACTGCTGAGGAACAGGGCAATACCTACGAGGGCATCGCGTCCGTAGTGGCTTTCGGGGTAGATGACACCGCCGTTGCCCTCGCCTCCGATGACGGCATGGGTACGTTTCATCTCGGTGGTAACGTTCACCTCACCGACCGCTGAGGCACTGTAACTGCCGCCGTGTGCGCGGGTTACATCGCTCAATGCACGGGTGGACGACATATTGCTGACCGTGTTGCCGGGGGTATGGCTCAGCACATAGTCCGCCACGCTGACAAGCGTATATTCCTCGCCGAACATATCGCCGTTTTCGCAGACGATCGCCAGCCTGTCCACATCGGGGTCAACCACAAACCCGACATCGGCTTTTCCGTTACGGAGCAGGTTGCTGATTTCGGTCAGGTGCTGCGGCAGCGGTTCGGGGTTGTGCGGAAATTGCCCGTTGGGGGTGCAGTTGAGTTCGATGATGTTTTTCACGCCCAAGGCACGCAGAATAGCGGGAATAGCAATCCCGCCGACCGAATTGACGCAATCAATAGCCACGGTAAAGTTCTTCGCTTCAATAGCCGCTTTGTCCACGAGTTTGAGTCCGAGTACGTTCTGAATATGATAGGGCAGGTAGTCTTTTTCGGTTACGTGTCCCAGATTGTCCACCTCAGCAAAGGTAAAGTCTTCCGCTTCGGCGATGGCAAGTACGCCTTTTCCCTCGGCATCGTTGATGAACTCGCCTTTCTCGTTGAGCAGTTTGAGAGCGTTCCATTGTTTTGGGTTGTGGCTGGCGGTGAGGATGATGCCTCCTGCTGCGTGTTCACCGATGACTGCCAATTCGGTGGTCGGTGTGCTGGCAAGCCCGATATTCACTACATTGTAGCCCATACCCATCAGCGTTCCGCTGACGAGTTGATAGACCATTTCTCCCGATATACGTGCATCGCGCCCGACCACAATCGTATGGTTGTCAGGGAGTGCTGCACGGCGTTGGGTGGCATAAGCCGCCGTGAAACGAACTATATCTACAGGGTCCAATCCATCGCCTACGCGTCCGCCGATGGTGCCGCGTATGCCCGAAATACTTTTTACCAAACTCATATTCTTTTCTGTTTTTATTGAATGTCTGACATTTATCCGCCCGGCGGTTCTATTTTTTCACTTTGATACTCAGTCTGTACCCATATGGAATGGCTTTGATGCTTGTTTGGTCGAAGCCTTGTTTGCTCGGGCAGATAATCTCGCACTCCGAGTTGGGGTATTTCATAAGCATGGTGGCTACATACCAACCTTTGCAGGCAGTGGTGGTACTACTGCTGCTAACATAGGCAGGATGGGTGTAGGTAAATTCCACGGGATACGGAGAATCCAAGGTAGTCCAATAGTCAGTGGTGTCGGCGTTTTCGGTCAGCAAGTATTGTTTGTAGCGTACAATCACCGTTTCGCCAGACGTGATGGTGTTATCAATGGTGTCGCCATCAACTATAGTCTTTGCTGCCCCGCGCTTGATAAGATGAAAATACAGGTTGTCGTATTCCTCCGCTTTGTAATAGTCTTTTTTCCCCCACACATAGTCATCGTCCGGCAGTTCGGTCAGGATATTCAGTCCGTTTCGTGCTATGTAGTTGGCAATCAGTTTGTCTTCTGCCTTGCGGTTGTCGGAATAGGTGTTGGAGTTGCAGCCTGTCATCATAGTGATGAGACCGGCAAACAGAAAGAGTATTTTTTTCATTTTATATCAATATCAATAATTACGTTGGTGTATGGTGGAACAGCCTCATTGCCGTGCATACCATAGGCGGAATACCATGGTGCGAGCAGAATGATACGGTCGCCGTGGTGCCATTCGTTGCAGTGTATCTCGGCACAGACAGGCAGTTGGTTGCGCCCGATACGATATTCGCGTTCTTCGTCCAGCAGGAGTTTGCCTTGCAGGTCTTTGGTGCGAATGTGCATATACCACAATTCGTCCTCTTTGGGTGAGGGGCTGTCCGTGTTGCCGTGTTTTGCAATCCGCATCCATGCATTGCTGATAGCCATCAGAGCGTACTGTTCGTTCTGCGCCTCCACATAGCGTAACAGGGTTTGGTCAGCCTCTTTCGCCATACGCCGGTTCAGTTCCATCAGTGCCAGTGCGGCAGTGTCTTCCTGCGGCGGTTGTCCGCTTTTGTAGGTAGGACGCTGCGGTCCTTTACCACCGCAACCTACCAACAAACTGCATACCAAAATAATGATTGCCTGTATTTTTTTCATTCCTATTTTTTGATTAAAGCCTTTAGGGGTTAAAGCCTTTAAGGACTTTAAGGACATTATTTCTCTCCGTCAATATCTTTCAGCCGCTCCTTGCGGTACTCGGAAGGTGTCATTCCGTAGGTTGCCTTAAAGCATTTGGCGAAGTAGCGTGAGTCGTTCATACCAACCATATAGGTAACTTCCGTGATGTTATACTGCTTTTGTTCAAGCAGTTGCGCTGCACGTTTGATACGCATCTCGCGAATAAACTCTACAGGACTGAGACCGGTAAGGCTCTTTAGTTTGTTGAAGAAGACGGTTCTTCCCATACCCATATCCTCTACGAGTTCGTCCACGGTCAGGGTGTTGTTTTCCATCTGCTTGTCCATGATGTCCAACAATTTGGCGAGGAAAGTGTCGCCTTGTACACCGTCGTCGTTTTTCTGCGGTTCGAGGCGCATCAGCCGTTTGCGGTAGTTGGCTTCCAGTTGGATACGCTGGCTGATGAGGTTTTTCACCCTTGCCCGCAGATATTCGGGTTCGAAGGGTTTTGTAACGTAATCGTCCGCTCCCTCTTTCATTGCTTCGAGGCGGCTTTCTATTGCCGATTTGGCAGTCAGCAGAATGACCGGTATGTGGTTCAAGTCCTGTGAGCGTTTGATATGTCCGATCAGTTCCAGCCCATCCATATTCGGCATCATAAGGTCGGTAATCACAATATCCGGCATATCTTTTTCGATGGTAGCCAGTGCTTCTTTTCCGTCAGAGGCTTTGATCACGCGATAGTCGCTGCTGAGTATGTTTCCGAGGAACGAACGCATATCCTCGTTGTCGTCCACCACCAAAATAGTGCGTTTGTTATCCTTGGTGTCTATTTGTGCGAGTTTGTTTTCGAGTGTCTCCTGCGGGAGAGCGGCTGTCTGTGTGCTGCTCTCGTCGTCCACCACCATATCCACCTCGTTGCCGAAATGTTCTTTTCCTGTGCGGAACATAACCGTGAACGTAGTGCCTTTCCCCACTTCGCTCTCCACTTCGATGTATCCGTGGTGCAAATCCACGAGTTCTTTTACAAGGTTCATTCCGATGCCCGTACCTGTGCCCGTCTGTCCGTTCAGTTCGTTGTTGCTTGAGAAGCGTTCAAACAGCACGCTGCGTTTCTCCATTGGGATTCCGATACCCTCGTCTTTTACGATCAGCAGCACATATCCGGGTTTCTCGTCCACGGTTACAGTGATACTTTTGCCTGCGGGGGTGAATTTGAAAGCATTGCTCAACAGGTTGAACAGGATTGTATCCACCCTGCTTCTGTCCACCCAGACGGTGCTGTCAGCGGCTTTCTTTACGATATTGAGGTTGATATGTTTGTCATACGCCTCTTTTTTGAAGTTTGCGCAAGTTTCATCCACGATGTCGCTCAGGAGTGATTTCTGCACACGCAGTCGCATTTTCTTATTCTGTATTTTGCGGAAATCCAGCAGTTGGTTTACCATTCGCAGCATACGATGGCTGTTGCTCTGTACTATTTCCAGTTGTCCGCGTACGCTGTTCGAGATACGCTCGGTCTGGAGTATGTTCTCCACCGGTCCGATGATAAGGGTCAGCGGTGTGCGCAATTCGTGGCTGATGTTGGTGAAGAAGCGCAACTTGATGTCCGTGACCTGCTGTTCCACCTGTACTTTTCGTCGCAGAGATTCGTAGGTGTACAGGATGTAGCCGATTAGTACCGCCAGTGCAACACCTATGAGTATGTAGATGCATATCGCCCACCAACTAGCCCACAGCGGTGCTTTCACTATAACGCAGAGTGTTGTCTCGTTGTTTGCTTCGGCTCCTTCGCGGTTGGTGGAGCGTACATGGAAGATATATTTTCCGGGTGTGAGATTGGTGTAGGTTGCACGTCGCTGGTCATAGGCAAACACCCATTCGTTCGAGAGTCCTTCCATCCTATAGGAATAGGTGATTTTCGGAGCGTTGACGAACTCCAGAGCCGCATACTCTATTGTCAGGTTGGCATCGTGTTCAATTTTCACTGTGTCGGCGGCGGGCAACAGGTGTCCCTCCGAACTGCAGCGTACGATGCGCATAGGCGGTGTTGACTGTGTGTGTGTTATCTTGTCCGGTGAGAAAGTGCAATAGCCGTTGGAGTAGCCGAACAGAATATTTCCGGTGCGTGTGCGCAGTGCGTGTGCTTCGGTGAAATAGGTGTTGCGTTGTGCATCCAATGCATCGTAGTAATAGCACTCGCCTGTTTCGATGTTCAGTTGTGTAATATCGCTCTCGGAGGTGAACCACAGGTTTTTCCCGTCTCCTGCGATACTCAATACAATGTCTTGCAGTGTCTGCACACGCTGTATCTCTTTCTGCGGGTCTTTGGGGTCCAGCACGTTCAGTCCTCCTCCGAATGTACCGAGCCAGAGTTTGTCTCCGCTATAGTATATGGCACGTATGTCGTAGCCCGGTATCATTTCGCTGTTCAGGTTGAGCAGGTTGACTTTGAGCAGTCCTGTAGTAGTGCCGCACCAAGCGGTGTTGTCCACGATCTGTATATCTCGTATTTTCAGTCCGTTGCCAATTGCTTTCGGTTCCTCAAACCGGTGTGAGGTGCTGTCGTAGCGTACGATGCTCAGTCCCCCTCCGTATGTTCCGACATATAAAGTGCCATCGCTGCCTTCTGCCACGTCATAGATGTCGCTGCAGCCGGTGGGTATTGTTTTGCCTGTGGCGGCGAAGATGAGTCCGTTTCCTTTGGTGCCGTACAAGAGTCCGTACCGGCTGTCCAAGGCGCAATAGATACGTCTTTTGTCTTTGACAATAGTCTGTACGGTGCCGTTTTTGAGTTGTACGAATGTGCGTACTTCCCCGTTCTCTTTGGGAGATTTGCGCATATCAGTCAGTTCATAGGGTTGCGGTTCCATATTGACGCAGTCCACTCCGTTGTCGTAGGTGGAAATCCACATTTGCCCGTCTTTGTCCACGAAAGCCGTGTGTATCATATTGGTGAGTTCGGGCAGCGGGTCAATCAGTTCGTCTTTTTCGTAGTCGTAGTATGACCATCCGCCTCCTGTAGGGTTGACCCATACGCGTCCCCGGCAGTCTTCGAGAATAAAGAAATGTTCTCTCAGTTGTCCAGCATACCTGCTGTCCAATTTAGGAGTGAAGCGTTTCCAAGTGTTGTATCGGTATCGCAGTACGCCGTCTTTGTCGTCCACCCGCCAGATGATGCCGTTTTTATCGACTTTCATAGTCTCGTCTTCCTGTGCCATGCGTTTGAGCATGCCTTCCGGTAGTTCTTTAACATCGCGCGGGGTAATCAGTTGGCGGTTTTTGTCGAGTGTGTAGTAGTGTCCGTCGTATGTCATCCACCATAGTTGTTCCTGTTCGTCCTCGTAGATAATGTCGACGCGGTTGTTCACTTTCGCCTCTTCTCCGTTTTCCATTGCCTTAAAGACCTGGAAGTTGTATCCGTCGAAGCGGTTCAGTCCGTCCCATGTACCGAACCACATATAGCCTTGTTTGTCCTGCAGGATAGACATGACTGTATTCTGGCTCATGCCGTTGTCTATGGAATAGTGGCTGACTTTGTAGTGCTCTTCAGCATACAGTCCGATGTTGCCCATCCAGCCTAACAGGGCAATTATCCCTGCGATCAAACGTGTCCGACAATGTTTCATAATTTTATATGTTTTTCGTTTATATTGTGAAATAAGGCATAACTATGTTGCGAAATAATGTGTACGACGGTGGTGCGGGAGGCGTAACCGTTACAAGTTTTCCAAGTATCTTCCGTAAGCGGTTTTCATTTCTTTTCCGAGAGCGTGTACCGTTTCGGTGGTAATCCATCCGTTTCTCCATGCGATTTCCTCTATGCAGCTGACATAGAATCCTTGTCTGTTTTGAATTGTAGCGATGAAGTTACCGGCATCGAGCAGGCTGTCGCAGTTGCCGGTGTCGAGCCATGCGAAGCCTCGTCCGAAGAGTTTGACTTTGAGTGTTCCCTCTTTCAAGTACATCTTGTTGAGGTCGGTTATTTCGTATTCACCGCGTTGGCTTGGTTGCAGCACTGCGGCTTTGTCGCATACGGTGTTGTCGTAGAAGTAGAGTCCCGGCACGGCATATTTGCTTTTCGGCTCTGCGGGTTTTTCCTCGAGGCTGAGTACTTTGCCATCTTTGTCGAATTCCACCACGCCATACGCTCTCGGGTCGCTTACTTCGTAGCCGAAGATACAGGCGCCTTTCTGTCCGTTGTCCACCATTTCAGCGGCGTTGCGTAGCATGCCGCTGAAGCCTTGTCCGTAGAACATGTTGTCGCCCAGTATCAAGCATCCCGCTTCTCCGTTAAGGAAATTGCGTCCCAGAACAAACGCCTGTGCCAGTCCGTTGGGTGTTTCCTGTACTTTGTATTCGAGTTGCATACCGATACGTCTGCCGTTGCCCAATAGTTCTCTGAACATCGGCAGGTCGCGCGGAGTGGAGATGATCAGTACTTCGCGTATTCCCGCCAGCATCAGTGTTGACAGGGGGTAGTATATCATCGGTTTGTCGTAAACCGGCATTATCTGTTTGCTGATTGCTTTACTGAGCGGATACAACCTGGTTGCGCTTCCGCCTGCCAAAATAATTCCTTTCATAGATTTGTGTATTCAGTTATGCATAGTGTAGTATCATACCCGCCTGCAAAGTTACAAATTATTTTTGATATATACAACCGTTGTTTGAAAATCGGTGCATACTCTATGGAGAAATCGGCGGAAAACGGCGAGTGTCAGTCCGAAGTATGGGTATAGTATCGTCATTCTATGCTGAACAACCCGTTA
>DGIN01000047.1:17490-19141 GCA_002387325.1 Bacteroidales bacterium UBA4621
TTAATAACCCGATGTTATTATACAGAAGTATAACGATTAGTTGTATAGTCATCGGGCGGAAGTGTAGTGATATTTGTTACAGATTTTGCGTATGGGTTGCAGTCGGGGTTTGGAGAAATAAAAAAATGGCACGCATTTTGCGTGCCATTGGTTGGTAGGTCTTTGTTTTGCTATGGAGTAGGACTTTCGTTTTGTTTTTTGCCGTTGTTATCCGTTTTTCCGGCAAGGTCAGGTTGTTCGAGTTCGTCAATGATAGACGGGGAGTCGAGGACGGAATCGTTGTTGTGTTTTTCAACAAAGGCATTGTGTCTGAAAAGCACATAGAGTGCGACGATGAGACCTCCGATGAAGTCGAGTGTGAGGTCGGTCATGGTATCTCGGAGTGCTTCGTGTCCTGTGAGCGGGATGTCGCGGTCGGTATAGATAGAGCCCGATGTGGTTTCCATGAACTGCTGTGTGTTGGTTCCGAAGAGGTCGTCGTATGTATATTCGCAGATTTCCCAGACAGTGCCGCAAGCGAGCGAGAACATAAGGAGGAAGAGTGCCAGAAAGTATTTGTTATTGAATACGACTTTGTCGGAGTCGGAGAGCAGTATATGTACCACCCAGAGTCCGACAAACGACAGGACACCTCCGGAGAAGAGGTGCAGCAGCGAGTCCCACCACGGATAGCGTCCGTAGAAATTGAGTCCGTCGCCCAGCACCATTGCGGTAAAAGCAAAGGCGGCAATGACTACGGTGAGTACGAGCGGCACATTGAGGAGGAAACGTTTGCGCAAGATAATGGGTGCGGTGAGGATAAGCAACATTGCCACATACTGCAAAGCGCAGAACATCACGGCTTTGAGTGTCGTACCCGGTTGGAAAAGCAGATATACCACGTTGGCTATACACAGCACGACAGTGAGTACGAACAGAACGATATAGAACCGTTTGAGATGCTGATGGGGGGAGATCATGGTTTAATTATGAATTGAGAATTATGAATTGAGAATGTGGTTGCAAAAATTATACCGCAGGGGAATAAACATGCAATAATCAACAATTAACATACCATACAGAATATGAAGATACTACTTGTCATTGACCAGTTTGATGCGGCCAACAACGGCACAACTATTTCGGCAAAACGCTTTGCCACGCACTTGCGCGAGCATGGCAACGAAGTGCGTGTTATCTCGACTGGGGCACCTTCGGAGGACAAATACGTGGTAGCGGAATGGAAATCGCCTATCGGCGAGAGTCTGATCAAAGCGCAGGGAATGGCGTTCGGTAAGCCCGATGTGGATGTATTGGAGAATGCTATTTCGTGGGCGGAAGTGGTGCATTTTATGATGCCTTTTGCGCTTTCGATAGAGGGATTGAAAGTGTGCCAGAAATTAGGTATTCCGCATACCGCCGCTTTCCATGTGCAGCCGGAGAACATCACTTCGAGTATCGGTCTGAAGGATGCCACGCTCATCAACAAGGCGATTTATCACACGTTCCGCGATGTGTTCTACAACAATTTCAAACATATCCATTGCCCGAGTCATTTCATTGCCAACCAGTTGAGAGAGAACGGTTATACTGCGAAGTTGCACGTGATAAGCAACGGTGTGGAGCCTGATTTCAAATACCGCCGCGATGCAGAGAAATCCCCGGAGTTTGC
>DGIN01000027.1:0-1566 GCA_002387325.1 Bacteroidales bacterium UBA4621
ATTCGTTTTTTAACGAACTATTGGTATATAGAGAGTATAGACAATGGGGCTTTTCTGGACAGGGATAGGGCAAATGGGACGAATGGAACGAATGGGACGAATAAAATCAATAAGACTAATAAGATAGGATGGGGCGGATATGGGCGGTGTGTTTTTTGGGGGGTGGGGAGTGGCAGGGGGACTGACAGTTTGGCAGGAAAAACTGACAAAGAAAGGCGGGAGAGGTTTTGGCACGGGATTTGTTTTTATAGGGGTGTCGCGTTCAGCGGACAATAAAGATTGGACAATGGACAAAGAACAATGGATAATGAAAATTGGACAATGGGCGCGGCGAGATAACTTTGAATATTAACACTTAAAATCATACTTGATTATGTCTAAGATTATTGGAATTGACTTAGGAACAACTAACTCCTGCGTTGCTGTGATGGAAGGCAACGAACCTATCGTAATTGCTAACTCTGAAGGTAAGCGTACGACTCCTTCGGTTGTGGGTTTTGTAGATGGCGGCGAGCGCAAAGTGGGAGACCCTGCAAAGCGTCAGGCCATTACCAATCCGACAAGAACCGTATATTCTATCAAGCGTTTTATGGGTGAGACCTACGACCGCTTGGCTAATGAAATAGCACGTGTACCTTATAAAGTAGTAAAAGGCGACAACAACACCCCGCGTGTGGACATCGACGGACATCTCTACACTCCGCAAGAGATTTCGGCTATCATCCTCCAAAAGATGAAAAAGACCGCCGAGGACTACTTGGGACAAGAGGTTACCGATGCTGTCATCACCGTACCTGCATACTTCAACGACAGCCAACGTCAGGCTACCAAAGAGGCAGGTGAGATTGCGGGTTTGAACGTACGCCGTATTGTGAACGAACCTACTGCAGCCGCTTTGGCTTACGGTTTGGACAAGTCGAAAAAGGATATGAAGATTGTGGTCTTCGACTGCGGTGGTGGTACACACGATGTATCCGTACTGGAGTTGGGCGACGGCGTCTTCGAAGTAAAGGCTACCGACGGTGATACCCACCTGGGCGGTGATGACTTCGACCATCGTATTATCGACTGGCTCGTTCAAGAGTTCAAGAATGAGAACGGCGGTGCCGATTTGACGAAAGACCCGATGGCTATGCAACGTCTGAAAGAGGCTGCAGAGAAAGCGAAAATCGAACTTTCCAACACGACCTCTACCGAAATCAACCTGCCGTACATTATGCCTGTAAACGGCGTACCTGCACACTTGGTTAAGACGCTGACGCGTGCCAAGTTTGAGCAGATGATTGACGACCTTATCCAAAAGACCATTGCTCCTTGCCGTACCGCTTTGGAGAAAGCCGGTCTGACAACGAAAGATATCGACGAGGTCATCCTCGTGGGCGGTTCGACGCGTATCCCCGCTATCCAAGAGGCTGTACAGAAATTCTTCGGCAAGGCTCCTAACAAGAGCGTTAACCCCGACGAGGTAGTAGCCATAGGTGCAGCCATCCAAGGCGGTGTGCTGACGGGCGAAGTAAAAGACGTGCTGCTGCTTGATGTTACCCCGCTGAGCCTCGGTATCGAGAC
>DGIN01000027.1:1706-18023 GCA_002387325.1 Bacteroidales bacterium UBA4621
GTAGAGATCAAGGTGCTGCAAGGCGAGCGTCCTATGGCTGCCCAGAACAAGCAGATCGGTATCTTCCACCTCGACGGTATTATGCCGGCACACCGTGGCGAACCGCAGATTGAGGTAACGTTCGATATTGATGCCAACGGTATTCTGAACGTAACCGCAAAAGACAAGGCTACGGGCAAAGAGCAGAAGATCCGTATCGAGGCTTCGAGCGGCTTGAGCGAGGAAGAAATCAAGCGTATGAAGGCTGAGGCAGAGGCTAACGCCGAAGCAGACAAACGCGAGAAAGAGCGTGTGGACAAACTCAACAAAGCCGACGCTACTATCTTCCAAACCGAGAAGCAACTTGCCGAACTGGGCGACAAACTGCCTGCCGACAAGAAGGCTCCTATAGAGGAAGCACTCAAGAACCTGAAAGAGGCTTACGAGAAGAAGGACGCCGACGCTTGCGAGGCTGCCAACAACGCACTGATGACTGCATTCCAGGCTGCAAGTGCTGAGATGTACAACGCACAGAATAATGCAGGAGCAGGTGCTACCAACGCAGACTTCAGCGGTGCACAAAACAACGGTAGTTCTTCCAACTCGGGCAACAACGACGGCGGTGCCGAAGATGTTGACTTCGAGGAAGTGAAATAACAATGCCTAACGCATAAAAACAGAAAAGGCTGTCTGACGAAAATCAGACAGCCTTTTTTGTTGTTTATCTGCAGCGGATTGGTTGGCACAATGGGCATGGAATGATACGCACCAATTGACCGATTTGCGCAGACGAAAACGCCTCGGCAGAGTGCCCGAAATAGTATTGTGAAGCGGCTTCCACTCCGTAGATACCCTCTCCCAACTCAATGACATTCAGATAAACCTCCAATATACGTTCTTTTCCCCACAGAAACTCAATCAGAACAGTGAAATAAGCCTCGAAAGCCTTGCGGATATACGTCCGTGCAGGTGTGCAAAAGACATTCTTGGCAGTCTGCTGCGAGATAGAACTTCCTCCGCGCACAATATGTCCATTAGCCTGATTGATATGATAAGCCGAAGCGATGGCATCTATGTCGAAACCATAATGCTCGAAGAAACGCGCATCTTCGCTATCCACCACCGCCTTTATCAACTCCGGCGAGATGTCTTCTATAGGAGTCCATTGCTGTTGGATAGGCAGCATATATCCCTGCCGGCGTGCCTCCGACTGCCGGATCAGCATAAGCGGAGTCAGCCTGACGGGAAAGAAACGATAGTAGAGTACCAAACCAACTGATGACAGCAGGAATGCTGTCATCAGGGTGAAAATTAGTTTAACGAATCGGTTTGCCATGATCGTCAATAAGCGTTCCGAAGCGGCTGTAACCATCGCCGAATGAGGCGAAGAAAATATGCTGCGTTTGCGCTTCAATGTTGTTAAAAAGCGGGGGTGTCAGGACGTGATAGTTTCTACTCATAAGCCCGCATTTGCCATTATAATCCGTATATACATAACAATTGGTTTCTTCATAAATATCATGGTCGTCGGCATCTTTGCGATGGGTATTGTAGGTCAGTTCCTCTATCTGCTTGAAGATAATCTCATACACCAGTTTGCCCTGATAATCAAACAGATGCTGGATACCATTATACTCGGTTGCGATAATACCCTCCGACCAATCAATCTCAACGGATTTGTAATTCCCCATAAGGATGGTATCCAACTGAAAAGAATAGACTATACATTGTTCCTCACGCTTGGTATTATAAAAACTATGCTGATAATCCCGTTCTATAGATGTATATTGCGGCTCTAATATCCACCTGGCAGCCGTATCCATCATTCCATAGAGATTGTCGTCCATTTCCACAATCAGGCTTCCCCGGTAGAAAAGCAACTCATACTGGTCGTGATAGGGCAGTCCCTTAGGTGTAAGCAAAGAACCGTCGCGGCGGAATATATAGATGCTGTCGTTCTTCACCATAACTCCCCTGTCGGAACTGAATATCCACGCTTTATCATAGTCGAAAGGAGTAAGCAGGCGTGCCGTATTGAGGTTGACGTACGCCCGTTTCTTATCCCGAGCCACTACTGCGATAGAATCGTCTCCGGCTATATACAACCAAGAGATGCTGTCAAGCAAGACTTTTCCTGTAGCGGGGTCGTAGATATGCGCACCGGGCTTATAGCGCAAGCCTTCTGAGCCTATCTCTTCCCCGTATAATTGGCGTGCAATAGGTTTACGACAAGAGCGGATTGTACCGAATACCGCCGAAAACAATGCGATGATAACTATACCTGCACACACACAGGCTATCGGACGCTTGCCCAAGATATGTCTTTTGGATTTCAGTGTCTGCCACCACGATGAGATGTATTGTTTTACTTTCATACTGACCCTTGATTTTTGTTTATGCTGCAAAGGTAGCACAAATGCATCATATGGAAAACAATTATACAAGGGGTTGTACAAAACACCAAACAGGCTGTATGAAAATGCGTTCATACAGCCTGTTTTGTACTATAGAGAAAGTCTTACTGCCAAACAATAAAGGAGACGTTCTTGTAGATTTGCGTTTGCCAATCTCCTTCCTGCGTATGCGTAGCGGTTCCATTAATATCCATATACCAGCCTATGGAGGTGCTTCCGGTCAGGTATATGGCATTGGCTACTCCGATGTCCACCAATGCTTGTGCGAAATCGTGCATCGATTCCCGCGTAATGGTTTCGGCAACAATCACACAGCCTTCCACCTCGCACAATGCACGACGGACAGACTTCGTTTTCAATTCGTTCTCCACCAGTTGCCCCCTATCCACCAACGGGTACTGGCGGAAGAAATCCCCATTACGTTCGGTGGCTTTTTCAAAGAGCGGCGAATTGTCCGCCACCCCGATGGTAACCGTACTGTCAATGATGGCACAATACCCCCGTTTGCTCAACCCCCAACTGAGCGGTTTGCCTTGCAAGACAAACGCCCCCACAATCTTGTGGTTATCCCTGCGGACATCTGCGGCTTGAAACAGCAATACGATGTCGGCAGTATCACGCAGACAATCATATCCTACCGCCAAATGCGGCGTAGTATGCAGCGGACGCATAAGCCGCAACGGAATATCGTTGACAATGGTGTCATAGACAAGTGTACCACGTACTGTAACGGTATCTCCCTCCGCTATCCATTTGCGTAGGGGGCGTGGTTGCACAGGCTGTTCCTCCGGATCAAACACACCTTCAACAATATCCTGATTGGGGGCAATAGAAGCACCTGACACGGCAAAAAGTACAATGCCTGCAACGATAATAATCACTGCCAGAAATCCACAGAGCCACCAGACCCAATGCCGTTTGTGCCGAGGGTACCCCTTCTGATTCGGATTGCCACCGATAATGCGTATCTCGTTATCTTCAATTTCTTTCATTGTCTTGATTATGATCAAACCAGTCTTTAAGCGTTTTTAGTGCTTCCTTTCCTGCCGAGAAGGTATGTCTGTTCTGCTGTATATCCACCAAAATCAATTGTTGCTTGGGAACATTGATATAATAGACAGCGTTACTATTGATAATCAGGCTTTTGCCTACGCGGATAAAAGTCTGCCCGATCTGTGGCAGTTGGTCGGCAATCAAACGTTCCAACTGACCGAGTTGCAGGGTAACCATCCGCAGTTCATTACCTGTCTGGAATATAGTGGAATAGTTGCCATCCGCAACAATACAAACAATGTGCCGTGCGGCAATACGCACGAGGTCATTACTTGTTGATATGATTAGGTAACCATCCATTGAGGTGCAAAGGTAAGAATTTATTCGCAGATACACAAATTAAAAATAAAAAAGCAACTACCCTGATTACGGAACGGAGTACCTGCATCACGCTTTTTGCGGCGGGCATTTGGGAGATACAGGAATTATTCGTAAATTTGCAGCATAAAAAAGTATCACTGTGAAAAACAACCTATTAAACCACGCATAAACGTATAAACTTATCAACTAATAAACTATAAATATGAAACATTTAATTCTAACAATCGTAACAATTATGGCTATTTCGAGTATGAATGCAGCCGACAAAGTGCTGGTTGCATATTTCTCCGCCACGGGAACAACCAAAGCGGTGGCAGAACAGATTGCGCTCGCTTCGGGCGGCGAACTGATGGCGATTGAGCCGGTGCAGCCCTACACATCGGCAGACCTGAACTGGCAGGACAAGAAGTCGCGCAGCACGGTAGAGATGAACGACGAGAGTGCACGCCCCGCCATCCAAAAGACCAAAGAGAACTTGGACGGATACACTACCGTGTATGTCGGGTTCCCCGTCTGGTGGTACGTGGCACCGCGTATTATCAACACGTTCCTTGAGGCATACGATTTCAGCGGCAAGACCATTATCCCCTTTGCCACCTCGGGCGGAAGCGGCATTGCAGGCTGCACCAAAGCCCTGCGCAAGACCTACCCCAACCTGCACATCGAGGACGGCAAACTGCTGAACCAGACCTCGTATGAGGAAATCCAAGCGTGGGTAAAACGATAACCCCCACCATAGCCCCGCTTGGCGATAAAAAGAGAAAGGATTGTCCATCGGCGGCAATCCTTTTTTCGTCCCGACCGTGACGGTTTAGAATACAGGGTACGAAAAACAGGAACTTTTACAGAATAAGCACTACGCTGTCTTTCTGTCATTTGAGACGTAGGAAACCGATGCCGAATCGCTCTACGGCAGCACGCTCCAGGTCTTCGCGCACAGAGGGATCGGCTATAGAAATGAGCAGTTTGGCGCGCTCCATAACCGGCTTGTTGCGCAGATAGACAATACCGTGCTCCGTGGCAATATATTGTGCCTGAAAACGGGTGGTAACCACCCCTGCACCGGGCGCAAGGTGCGAAACGATCTTTGACTTGCCTTTGGTGGTGAGACTCGGAAGGGCAATAAAGCATTTGCCACCCTCGGACAATGCGGCACCATACATAAAATCATGCTGCCCACCGACACCGGAGATAATGGTATCGCCTATAGAATCAGCACAGATCTGCCCTGTCAAGTCCACTTCTATGGCTGAATTGATAGCCATAGCGCGGGGGTTTTGGCGTATGATTTGCGGGTCGTTGGTATAGGCTACGTCATAGATTTCCACCTCCCTGTTGTGATCCAGATAGTCATACAGTTGGCGGGAACCGAGAACAAGACTGCCCACACTCTTGCCAGGGCGGATTTTCTTCAGCGAGTTATCGATAACACCGCTGCGGATAAGCGGCAGTACACCGTCGGTGATAGCCTCGGTATGCAGACCGAGGTGCTTGTGGTTGCGCAGGGCATTGATGACAGCATTGGGAATGCCCCCCACACCTATTTGGAGCGTTGCGCCATCGGGTATCTCGGCAGCAATAAAATTGCCGATACGGGTATCTATATCAGAGGGAGTAGGTGTCGGCACTTCGATGAGCGGTTCGTCCACACGGCAGACTGCGTCCAGACGGGAGATATGTATCTTGGCATCGCCCTGCGTATGGGGCATATACCTGTTCATCTGGGCGATACGCACTTTGGCACATTCCGCTCCTGAATAGATAATATCTGCCGAGATACCAAACGAGCAATAACCTTCCTCATCGGGGGTACTGACTTGCATAAACGCTACATCTACAGGTATCTGTCCGCTGCGGAACAGGAACGGCACTTCCCCCAAGAAAGCAGGGATGGTGTCTGCCACCCCCTCGCGCATAGCACGGCGGAGATTATTCGGCACAAAAATAGACTGCGCCTTGAAAGAGTCCATCAGTTCGCGTTTGGCATAGGGTGCGTCCTCGGGATGTACCCCGAAGCCGGAGACAAGGCGCACATCGCGCAGTTCGGCAGCACGGTCGGTCAGCGCACGGAGCAGCGCCATAGGGATAGATGTGGAGCCTTGCACGACAATGGTATCACCGCTTTTTACCAGTTGCACCGCCTCGGCGGCAGTCATATATTGGTTTGTTTCCATAGTTTTTCAGAGCAAAAGTTTATTGGTTTTGGTAGTCGCGATGGAAAGCGGCAAGGCGGCGGTCGAGTTCGTCGTACTGGTCATCGCGAATGGAAGAAGCGCAGCCGCGCATCCCCTCCCGCTTGGCACCTGTGCTGCCCAGCGCAATGGCAGAAACACCGTAGTAGATCAGTTTGTTGAGGAGTTGCTCGCCTGTCCAGTCCTTGTAGCCGAAAGTAAAGAAGAATCCGTCGCCGACCTCTTTGCCGTCCGCATCACGGTCATAGACGATATGGAAGCCGTTACGGAGCATAATCTCTTTGATTTTTGCGGCACGGCGGGCATACTCACGTGTATTCTCCACAAAACGGATATTGCCCTGACACGCCGCACGGAACATAGCCGCCATAGCGAACTGTACGGAGTGGGTAACGCCCGAGGAGAGGCTATAAAGGATGATATACACAAAGTTGCGCAGGAACTGTCCGTCGTTGCCGTAACGCTCCGCCAACGAGGGGAAGGTGCGGTGTGCAAGAACGGGGTTCATCGCCACGATAGCCCCGCGCTGCCCTGCATAGGAGAACATCTTGGAGCAGGAAATCATATGAACGCAGTTGTTGGTATAGCGACCTACAGAGGGCTGGTAGGGCGGCTCATACGGTACACCGCGTTGCTCGCGGAAGTCCATATTGAGGTATGCCAAGTCCTCGATAACCAGCACATTGTACTTGGTGGCAAGGCGTCCGATAATCTCAAGTTCGCGCTCGGTGAGGCACATCCACGAGGGGTTGTTGGGGTTGGAGAAGAGCATGGCCGCGATACGTCCCGTCTTGAAATGGCGTTCGAGTTCTTCCTCCAATGCATCACCTCGGAAGTCGGCTACGTCGAAACAGTCCACACGAACGCCGATGACCTTGCATTGCTGTTTCTGAACAGGGAAACAGGGGTCGATAAAGAGTACGGTATCACGCTCCTTGTCGAGTTGGGACATCGTGAGATTGAGGGCAAAGGCTGCCTGCATACTGCCCACGGTAGGCACGATGCAATCGTCGGGGATGTCCAATCCCACAAAGGCGCGTACGAACTCGCTGCCCCAGTGCTTCACTTCGGGAATACCCGTGATGACAGGATAATGGGCTGCATATCCGTTGAGCAGAGCCTGATGTTCGGCTACTATACCGATTTGCTCGGCAGGCAGTCCGGGTTCGCCCAACTCCATATGTATAAACTCTTCGCCTGTGGCACGCTCGATGTCTTTGACTACGCCTACGAGTTGCCGGATAGAGGCGTTGCCGAGTTCGTGTGCATTACGCAGACCGAAATCCATACAGGTCTGATCAACCAATTGTTTGTCCAAGGGAAACATAAAGCAATAATAATTATGGGTTAACAACTCATACGTAATAAGATGCAGGTATGTACATTATCTGCCGTTTTGCATATCAACGAGTTTACGATAGTAGCCGTTGAGCGACAGCAAATCGGTATGGCGTCCCATCTCGACAATCTCCCCCTCGTGAAGGACGCAGATTAAGTCGGCATTGCGGATAGTGGACAGGCGGTGTGCCACAACGAGAGTGGTACGGTCTTTCATCAGATGCTCCAATGCCTCTTGCACTTGTTTTTCAGATTCAGTATCCAATGCGGAGGTAGCCTCGTCCAAAATCAGTATGGGCGGGTTTTTCAGTATGGCGCGGGCGATAGATATGCGCTGGCGTTGCCCGCCGCTGAGACGCGAACCGCGGTCTCCTATATACGTACCATAGCCGTCTGGGGTAGCCATAATGAACTCGTGCGCATTGGCAATACGGGCAGCCGTCTCTACCGCCTGTTGCCATGTCTGCCCGTTGGGGGCGGGTTGCGTGGTATCAACACCGAAAGTGATGTTGTTGTAAAATGTGTCGTTGAAAAGGATTGCCTCCTGGTTGACATTACCCATCAAGGCTCGCAGGTCGTAGGTGCTGACATCACGGATATCGGTTCCGTCAATGGTTATCTTGCCCGATTGGGGGTCATAAAAACGCGGCAGGAGGTCTGCCATCGTAGTCTTGCCGCTTCCCGACTGCCCCACTAAAGCCACCATCTGCCCCTTGCGAATGGTAAGATTGATATGGCGCAGAACCGGTACATCCTCACGATAGGAGAAACAGACATCCCTGTATTCAATACGGTCGTCGAAAGCAGACAGCGGAAGCGGGTGTGCCTGTTCCTTGATATTGGATTGTGTATTAAGAATTTTATCTATACGCTCCAATGACGCCAAACCCTTGCGGACACCGTAACCCGCTTTGCTGAGGTCTTTGGCAGGGTTGATAAGCGAATAGAAAATAACCAAATAGTAGATAAACGTAGCGGCATCGATGGTGCTGTGGTCGCTCAAAATCAACATTCCGCCGAACCATAAGATCAGTGCCACCAGTGCCGTACCAAGGAACTCCGATACGGGGTGCGCCAGATAGTAACGGCGGTTGATACGGTTAAAAGTACGGCGGGTATCGTTGAGGAGATTGAGGAAACGCTGCTTGAGTTTTTCTTCTGCGTTGAACGCTTTTATTACCCGCAAACCGCCGAGTGTCTCGTCTATCTGGGTCAGTATTTCGGCATTCTGCTCCTGCCCGCGCTGCGAGACACGCTTTAGTGAACGGCCTATACGCCCTATGAGCAACCCTGCCACCGGCAGAAGAACCAGAACAAAAAGTGTGAGTTGCCACGAGATACAGAATAGTGTAATCAGATAGATAAGAAGCATTATCGGGTCTTTGAACAGGACATCGAGTGCGGACATAATGCTCGCTTCCACCTCGCTGACATCATTGGTCATACGCGACATCACATCGCCTTTGCGCTCCTCTGTAAAATAGCCGATAGGAAGACTCACCACTTTGTCGTACAGCAACTTGCGCAAGTCGCGCAATACACCAGTGCGGATAGGTACCATATAAAAATTGGCCAACCATGCTGCCAGCACTTTGAGTCCGGTCATCACCACAAGAAAAAGCCCCAAAAGAAAGAGCATATAACCACCGCCGTGTACCGCCATCTGCCCGCTCATCCAAAAATAGAGGTTGTTTTTGAGCGCAGACAGCCAATCGTCCAGCGAAGAGACGGTAGCCGGATCAATATACTGCGTGGTGCTTTCGCTCAATCCGAACAGAATCTGCAGCACAGGAATGATTGCCGCAAAGGAAAAAAGCGACAGAACAGTCGACAGGAGGTTGAAAAAGATATTGAGTGCCATCTCGCCTTTGTAGGGCGGAACAAAACGGCGTATGAGTTCCAGAAAATGCATATATCCGTTAAATCACGATTTTTATTCTCCATTAATTGCCATTCAAAAGGCTTCGTTATTCTTAGGGGTGTTTTGTTATAGGATGCTTATAGGATAGTTATAGGATAGGAAAATTCTTCCGCAGGGCTTCGCGGACGTATGTGAGGATAGCGCGGTCGAAGTCGGGCTGTTGGTCGCGCAGGTCGATCTCTATCGGGATGGTCTGCAGGCGGCTGCCCAAATGTTCCGGCAGAGAAGTAAGCAGAAAACGCTGGTAATCTTTCTCGGTGGTCAGCACGAAATCGAACCCTTTGGCACGTTCCTCTATACGGCGGATATCCGCAGCGGTGAATGTGTGGTGGTCGGAAAATTCCATCAGTTCCGCATCGGGGTACAGACTACGGATATGCTTCATCAAATAGGCGTTCTGCGCAATACCTGTAACAACCAACGGTCGTCCCTGCGCCGTTATCTTCCCGTAGCGGATATGCGAGAAAAAGAGTTGCTGGAAAGTAGCCAACCCTAAACGGTTGCTGATAACACGCTGATCGATTGGTTGCATATCGTCGGGGCATTTGGTAACAATGACCATATTGGCTTTTTGCGACTGCACTCTCAGGTCGCGGAGCCGCCCCCACGGCAGGAGATGATCGTCAATATAGAGTTGGTCGCAGGGCGTAAGCAGGATATAATAGCCGCAGCGGATAGCGCGATGCTGGTAGGCATCGTCCAGCAGCACCACTTGCAGTCCCTCGATCTGCTTTTGCAGGCGTCGCACACCGCGCACTCTGTCCTCGCAGACCGCCACGGGAATATCGGGGAACTTGGAGTGTATCTGCATAGCCTCGTCGCCGATGGTAGCAGCGGTGGAAGCCACGTCGGCAAGAACGAAACCATGCGTCTTGCGCTTGTAGCCCCGCGATAGCACCGCCACGCGGTAGTGCTTCGAGAGCAGCCGCAGCAGGTACTCGACATGCGGGGTCTTGCCCGTACCGCCCACCGCGAGATTGCCCACACAGATAGTGGGCACACTCACGGTATGCGAAGGGAGAATATGCTCGTCGTATAGCAGATGGCGCACGCCTACACCGAGGGCGTAGCACCAACTGAGCGGTATGGTCAGCAAATCAAGCGGTCTCATGGTCAGCAAGGGATGGGGTTATTGTATTTTCACTTCGGGCATCAATGCCATAACGCGCGGTTGGGATGCAAATTCACGCATTTTGATGAGGAGGCGTTCCTCGTCGGTAGTGTTGTCGAACATAGAGAGCAGTTCCTCCATAGGGTCGGTTTTCTCGGGGTAATATGCTACACGATAATTATCCAACGCCGCCAGTTCGACGGCTTTCTCGATAGCGTTGTCGATATTACCGAGCGAGTCCACCAGACCGATATTGAGTGCATCTTTGCCGAGCCATACACGTCCCTCGCCGATCTGCTTGATTGCCTCCTGCGTAGTGTGGCGTCCTTCGGCGCAGCGGCGGGTAAAGAGGTCGTAACCGCGCTCCACCATAGTCTGCATCATACGGAACTCCTCCGTATTCATACCCTTATAGACCATATTGGTCTGCAAGTCGGAGTGCGCATTGGTGCCGACACCATCGATGTCCAGTCCCACCTTATCAAGTATTTTGCTCATATTCGGCACTGTGCCGAAGATACCGATTGAACCGGTGAGAGTGGTCGGCTCGGCGAATATATAGTCGGCACCGCAGGATATATAGTATCCGCCGGAAGCGGCATAGTCGCCCATTGAGACTACAACGGGCAGCCCTTTCTCGCGCAGGGTCTGCACGGCGTGCCAGATCTGTTCGCTGGCATCGGCACTACCGCCCGGGCTGTTCACACGCAGCACAACGGCTTTCACATCGTCGTCTTTGCCAATCTTCTTGATGAGTTTCACCATATCCGTACCCACGATACCGTTGCCGCTGTTGTCGGTTATCTCGCCCTCGGCATAGATTACCGCCACTTTGTCTTTGGCTTTCGACGGGGTGCGCTCCACCATAGTCATACTGCCGGTGGAAAGCAGATTGTAGTCTTTTGTACCAGTATAGACGCGCAACACGCTGTCCATATCCTGCACATAGAGCAGAGTATCGGCAAAACCGTATTCGATATACTTCTCCTGCGGCTGCAAACCCATATAGAGATCGGCATATCGGTTCAACTCCTCCACACTGATATGACGGCTCTCCGATACAGCGGCTTTCATCTCGTCCCAGATACCGCCGATATACTGCTGCGTCTGCAGACGGTCAGCCTCCGACATAGAGGTGCGGAAATAGGGTTCTACAGCCGACTTGAATGTACCCACCTTGAGGATCTGCATCTCGATACCGAGTTTGTCCATCAGACGGGTGTAGTACATTTTCTGTGCCGACAGACCGTTCCAGTCGATAGATGCCGTTGGGTTGAGGTAGATCTTGTCTGCTACCGAAGCCACGTAGTAGTTGGTCTGTCCGTAGGACGAAGCATAGGCAATAATCCATTTGCCCGAAGTCTTGAAATCGAGCAGCGCATCACGCAGGGCTTTGGCACTCGCGGGAGCCATAGAGAGCGAACCGCCATCGAGGTAGATACCGAGGATACGGTCATCGGTCTTGGCAAGACGGATATTGCTCAGCAGTTCGTCCAAACCGACAGTTTCGTCCTGGCTGTAGTAGGGGTTCGAACTCAGCAATGCGGCAAACGGATTGGCTTCCTGCCCCTGCTCCACGAGGGTGCCGCTCAGTTTGAGTTTATAGACCGAGTTTGCCTCCAGTTTGGTGGCGGGCGTGGAGAACATTCCGCCCATCAGATAGCCCATCCAAGCGCACATACCAATGTACAGGAGTGCGCCAAGGCACACCAGCCAAAGACAACCATGCTTCTTACGGGGCTTCTGTTCGCCCCCGTTTCGTACAGTAAAATTTTGCATATTTGTATTGTGTTGTTTTTAATTATCGTTGTTTTATGGCTTCATGCTCGCTGCGCTCACGAAAAACAAGGAACAGTAAACCTATTTTCTTCTGTTTTTCTTGACGCCGTGCGGCATAGATGCCTCCATATTGTCCTTGTACAGCCGGAAGGTTTTGCGGTGGTAAGGCGTGATGCCGTAGCGGGCAATCGCTTCGTAGTGTGCCCGTGTGGGATAGCCTTTGTTGTCAGCCCAACCGTACTGCGGGTACTCCGCCGCCAAACGGAGCATATAGTCGTCGCGGTAGGTCTTGGCAAGGATACTCGCCGCAGCGATAGACATATACTTGCCGTCGCCTTTCACAACCGTCTGTGCAGGCACCTCCATAACACTGTCTTTCGGTATATAGGGTTTCCATTTGTTGCCGTCCACAATGATATGTTCGGGGCGGACGGTCAGCAGATCCAAAGCCCGCTGCATTCCAAGAATAGAAGCGTTGAGGATATTGATACGGTCTATCTCCTCTGCCGTAACCTCCGCCACCGCCCATGCCGCAGCCTCGCGTTCTATCACAGGGCGCAGCGCATACCGCTCCCGCTCGGTCAGTTGCTTCGAGTCGTTGAGCCGTTGCAGTTCAGGCACCTCAGCAATGCGCTCAGGGGCAAGCACCACCGCCGCGGCAAACACACTCCCTGCCAACGGTCCGCGTCCCGCCTCGTCGCATCCGGCTTCGACAACACCTTGTATGTAGTAGGCTTTGAGCATTCTCTTATCGGGCTAATCCGACTAATTGGGCTGATAAGACTTATCGTTCTTAGAACGGATAACCTATCGCAAAGTGGAGCGTCATATCATCTTTCCAACTCAGTCCGTTGGGGGCAGTGCGCCATTGTGTACCGGCAAGGTCGCCGTAGAGACGGCTCGGGTCATGCAGTTTGACACCGAAATCCAGACGGAAAATCAGGATATTGAAGTCCAGACGCAGTCCCACACCGTATGAAAGGGCAATCTGTTTGTAGAACTCGTCCCATTCGAACACACCATAGGGCTGCTGCTCGTAGTTGCGTATCGTCCATATATTGCCCGCATCGACAAACGCCGCCAGTTCGATATACGTCCACACTTTCCAACGGTATTCGATATTCAGGTCGAGACGGATATCCCCCGCCTGCAAATCGTACACCATTGTGTTGTTCGCCCCGCGGAAACCGCCGGGACCCAAAGTGCGTGCCTGCCAACCGCGCACACTGTTCGACCCTCCCGAGAAATAACGCTTCTCAAAGGGCAACACCGTGGCGTTCAGATACGGCACGGCCGCGCCGATACCCGCATGATAAACCAACTGATGCTTGGAAGCCATCACATGGTGGAAAGTGAAATTCACGTCCGCCTTGGCATACTGCGCAAAAGGAATATGCCATATGGTGTATGCGCCTGCATCGTTGGTGGTCAAACCGGCGGCTTTGGCAATACCGTAGAGCGCATTGCCCGCTGTCTCAATGTAGTAGTTGAAATTGATATAACTCCGGTTGGGAGCACTCTTCCGATAGTTGGTGTACGTACCCGAATAACTCCAGTCGAGAATAAAATGGTCTTCATAACTCGACTTCAGCACCGACGACTTGTCGATAAAATCCGACTTGAAACGGTCGGACATCCACGGCAGGTAGATATAACTGATGTCTATCAGGTTGAAACGGTGCGTCCAACGGCTGTGAGGCTTGCGCGGAATGGTATAGTAGAGTCCTGCATTGGCGATAGTACGCGTATATTCGTCCGGACGCTGCTGGTAGTTGTAGGCGATATTCACCCGCACACCTGTCGGAAAAGTCAGTCCCGCTTCGGCTTTCCCCTCTATGGCACGACCGCCGTTCTGGCGCCATTCGTAACTGGCACGACCGTTGAGAGACAACTGTTCCGCACCGTGAAATATATTCCTGTTGATATAACCCACACCGGCGGCCACACCCCAGTCGCCTGCCGAATAGGTACCCTCCACTTCCGCGGATACATTGTTCAGTTTCCCGCGCGAAACGGTGATATGGCAGTCCAACTGGTTTTCACCAACAGGGTCAAAAGCAATATCCACATATTTGACGGGGGCGAGTGCATTGAGCAGCGAATAGGTGCGCTCCACACGCCGCTCGCTGTACAGTTCACCCGCTTTGATACGGCAGTTCCTGCGCAGCACATTCGGGCGGAGAAAACGCTTGCCGACATACGAGTATTCGTTGCCGTACTTGTCCCGCTCTATATGCAGTTCGGCATTGGCGGGCAGACGGGACGGATCATAATCGATATGGAAACAGACCTGGCGTATGGTATATTTGGTGTACAACCGCTTCTGCACACTGTCGGGCAACTGGCTGACATACTTCGAGAGACGTATATCCACATCCGCACCGAGACAGTTGTAACTGCTGTCCGCCACATATTCAAGCATCGACTTGTCGAAATAGAAATAGCCCTCGTTGTGCATCTTGGTAGCAATACGCTGACGCTCATTGTCCAATACGGCGGTAGAGAACTGCATTCCGTCTTTCACAAGGCAACTGCTGTTCGTGGCAATGCTACGCACCTCAGGCTGCTCTATGGCCACTTTGTATCTGCGTATCGTATAGGGCCGGTTGGCGGTAATCAGATAGGTAAGATTTACTTTCTTCTTTTTATACACCTTCTGCGTATCCACCACGGCGTTGAAATAGCCTTTGTTCTGCATGGTCTGAGCCAACTGCTCCATCGAGACACGGGTCAAATCCTCGTCATAAATAACAGGGGCTTCCCCCACCTTGTGCGCATTGGAGGCAAGCCACCGTTTGCCTTTGGTGGTCGTATCCGTCGGAGCGGTGTTGTATATATCCAACTGGAGTTTCCAGAAACCGAGTATCTCGGTGTTCTGCTTCTGGCGGAGATAGTCGTTCAAATCAGATGCGGTAACTTCCTTGGTGTCCGTAACCTTGATACGCGCCTTGTTGAGCAGATACTGACCGTCCGGAACGAACTTGGTGGTACTGCACGCAGACAGCAGCAGACAGCCTGATACTGCCAATACGCCGAATATCCTATGTTGCACACACTTCACCATAGTACATATTATAGCCCGCAAAGTTACGAAAATTTTTGCACATATCCAAATAAAGGACTACCTTTGCCACAAATTTTCAATCAGATATGTATTCTTTCAATCCCATACAGCCGGTAATGCGTGTATCGAAAGCACAAGTGAAGATGGTGCGCAGTTTGCAACAGAAGAAATTTCGCAACCAACTCGGACTTTTTGTCGCCGAAGGGCATAAATGTATCGAAGAACTGCAAAAAAAATATACGCTGGAGTATCTCTTCGATACCGGAAATGCTACCGCAACAGAGATAGAGCAGATGTCATCACTCCGTACGCCGCAGGGAATAATCGGCGTATTTCGCATACCAGAAACGCAAAACGCCACGTTGGACACAACGGATTTGTGTGTGGCATTGGATAGCGTACAAGACCCCGGCAACTTGGGAACAATCATTCGCACATGCGACTGGTTCGGTATCCGCAACCTCTATTGCTCGCCCGACACGGCGGACTGCTACAACCCCAAAGTGGTACAAGCCACCATGGGAGCATTGGCACGCGTACAAGTGCATTACACGGATTTGCTGCCGCTGTTGCAAGAGGCACACAAAAACGCAATACCTGTATATGGCACTCTGCTCAACGGACGAAATATGTATGACAAAGGGGCGGTTCCTGACAAAAGCAAAGGGATTATCGTGATGGGAAACGAGGGGAACGGCATATCCCAAGCGGTGCGACCGCTTGTCACACACCCGCTGTTGATACCCGCCTACCCTGCCGGTGCCGCCACATCCGAAAGCCTGAATGTATCCATCGCCACCGCCATCACACTCGCGGAATTCAGAAAACCGTAAACCGACCAAAAAAACAAAACAAAAAAAACAATCAATCTAAAACAAAACTACTAAAAATTATAGAATATATAGAACTTATAGAACAACTATAACAAACCCCAAAAATAAGGAGGCTGCCTGACAAGTGTAGGCAGCCTCTTTTCAATGTCGTTTTTCCGTAAAATAGTATGGTCGGGGACGCGGACGCCCCGTCCGCGGTCAAGTCGGCAGACTTGTTTGCTTTTTCGATGTTTCTTAGACTTATTAGACACCCTCCTTTTCTGTACCTCGTCCACACCTCTCCCTACCATTGTGCTATCAGGTCTATGTGAT
>DGIN01000031.1 GCA_002387325.1 Bacteroidales bacterium UBA4621
TCGGTGCGCCCATATACATCACCGGCGGCTACCGCTGCCCCGCACTCAATGCAGCCGTCGGCGGCAAACCGACCAGCCAGCACCTGCGTGGTGAAGCCGCCGACCTGCAAGTGAAAGGCGTGAATAACCTGCGCAAACTCTACAACATCATCAAGTCCCACGGTGTCTTCGACCAACTCCTCTACGAGACCAACCGCACAGGCGCACGCTGGATACACGTCTCCTACACCTCCTACGCCAACCGCCACCAAGCAATAGACAACTACAAAGCATAATGACGATAGACGAGTTACATACCCTTTGGGAGAAGAAGAACGGTAAAGCGGGTCGTCTCTCCACCAGCCAAAGGAACATTATCCCCCGCCTCCAAGCCTGCGGCAACAAAGTCGTCCTCTGCCGCACACTCGAGGAGTTTATGAATAATGTAGAAGAATATTTAAAATCTTAATTATTGCTGTCCGGTAAACGCAGTTCGAAGCGGGAAACATCCTCGATATGCCTATAAAAAGGCACCTTGATATGGTCTTTTACCAAAGCGAGCCCCACGCAAAAAGCACCCATTGCAGATTGCTTGCAGGAGGAACTAAACTTTGCTCTTTAATCATTTCATTCCATAATCTTTCAGGGGCTTTAAGAAAAGCATATAAGTCGATATGGTACATCAACATCCGGCGTATCATCGTATTCGAGAAAGCCTATTTCCGTTTCAAACGCTTATGTATAACGGTGAGCAACAGATTGATGGCTATCATCGTTATCCAAATCTGTGATTCAATAGCATTCACAATATCACCGTAAAAGTATTTTAGAGGGAAATTCTGCTTCAGTTGCTTGAACAATGTCTCGATCTGCCATCTCCGGTCATAAATAGCGATAACCCATTCTTCGCTTCGGCTGTCCGCAAAAACATCCGAGTATTGTTTGTAAAGACTCCGGTATATCTCTGCAGAGAAAGAACTGCTTCGATGGTTATTGGCTTCGGATAAGCGTGCTGCGCCACACCAAATAATTGATGTCGAGGTGTCGGAATTTCAACGCCTCTGCCATCAGACCGAAACGGTTTTGCGCAGAGAGTCATACCGCATAAGAACGGCAAACAATAATGCCACAAAATGGGTGTAACCATCTAATTTTTTGACATAGCGGTCGTATTTGTTTTGCTTACAGATTTCCTGTATCTTGGCACGATTTGCCGGATTGAGTATTTGCAGGTATTGCGGCTGTCCGGAAAAAGTTGTCATTTTGCCCATCGTTGTTCGTTTTCCGGTTTGGCAACACAAAATTACAACGGTCGGTTCCTGCAAAAGAACCAACCGTTTCTTTACTACTCCGCTCAAGATGACTATAACACTTTTACCGGACAGTAATAATAGTTATAAACAATGGATACGGTATAGCAACAGAACATGACCTGCGTTGTTCTGTTGCGAATATGTCTTATATGCCATATAAAAGAAACTATAAGGACATACGCTACGAACTGCTGCATAGTCCGTTCTATCTGCTCCGTGAATATACGCAGGACGAACTGTCCAACCTGCTCGCCAACCCCGTTGTGGATTTGCAAGACCCGCAGTTTGAGGGTGTACTGAAAAACATCACGCAGCAGGACACGCTCAAAGTGGAAGCCGTCAGCCGATACTCGTTTGTGCCGAAGGGTGTCCGCATATGTTGAGGTGGTCAGAGATACGGACGACGGAGAACAGAAAGTGTGCCGCTACATTCCGTTCACACCAAAAAAATCTATCAATGGTTATGCCGACTTTATAGAGACACTTGACCCGCTGCTCACTTTCCCAGACAGCAGTGCCAAGAAAATGACCAACACCACGGAGAGTTACCCCAACGGACTGAAAGTGAGTGCCACAAGCAACCCGATGTATTTCCCTGTGGAGAACACTTACCAAGTCGGCTCGGCGGAGATAGTGGCAATGATGTCCAACGCTGTGGCTGTTGGTACAGGACAAACAGGTTCTGCTCCGTTGTATGTATTCTGCAAAGACGGGATATATGCAATGTTTGTGGACGAAACAGGCGAGATGACCTATACCAACTCCCGTATCATTGCCCGTGATGTTTGCAACAACGCAAGGTCGGTTACGCCCATTGATACAGGCGTGGTCTTCACCACCGACCGCGGACTGATGGCAATAGCAGGTAGCGAAGTGCAAGAACTGGGGCAGCCTGTTGAGGGAGACGTGTTTGATATAACAGACACTGCTGACAAGGCAAAGAAGATAATGTACAATGCTTTTTCGTTGAAGAAAATAGCCAACTTGCCCGCAAGTTTATTGGATAACGTGGATTTTCTCACGTTTCTCAAAGGCAGTATTATCAACTACAACCACAACGAGCGGGAGTTGATGGTCAGCAATAACGAGAAAGACGGGAATGGGAATAGAAAGTATGAGTACACGTATATCTTGGATAGAGAGGGGCAATGGTCGCGCAGAGATATTGCAGCCGATGAGTATCTGAATAATTTTCCTACATCTTATCGTGTAGAAGGCAAAAAATTTTACAAGGTAGATAAAGATTTGAACGACAGTTCTACAGACAATCGTATGTTTGCGCTTTCTCAAGTCATTAAGTTAGATAGCATAGGTTTCAAAGAGGTGCACAGAATAGTTGTACGAGGCTACTTTGAGACAGATACATCTGCTCATATCGGCTTATACATCTTTGGCTCTTACGACGGCAGGCAATGGGCATTGATTGGAGGGAATGAAAAATCGGACAAGTTCACAGACATCGGCTGCAAGGTAGCACACACCGATATCCGGTTCTTGCGCGTGTGCTTGGCGGGGCAACTGTCAGGGAAGAGCAGGATAGACTATATGGAAATATCCTCTACACCAAGCATGCTAAATTCTAAAATCAGATAACTATGGCAA
>DGIN01000095.1:0-14315 GCA_002387325.1 Bacteroidales bacterium UBA4621
TAACCCGTTAATAACCCGTTAATCACATACACTTTCTATACAGGTGATACAAAGATTTTATTATCCGGTTGGTGAGATGTGCTGTACTGCGGAATGGTTGGTGGCTGACGGCTTCATATAGGGCGGGGCGGTGGTGTGTCCTGCTGTGTGTTATAAACGGACGTATTAGGACAGCACTATGATAGTCCCTATTATTCCCGTCCGGGTACTGCTGTTTTCCTCTTGTACCCGCTGCAAAGGCACCATATCAAAATAGCAAAGGCACTATGAAAAAGCAGTACAAACTCAGTACGCAAACGCATCTGCCTTACGCTTCACGTCTCCACAAGCACAGCAAAGTCCATTCAGTTTGTGCCAAACTGCCCGCGGACGGGGGCGTCCGCGTCCCCGGTGATGCCATTTTGCAGCAAAACTCCTAATAATACATTCCGGCAATGCGTAAATGTGTTAATGTTTGATGCGGTTGTCCATCCATTATGAAGGCAAATTTGTGTATTTGCTAAAATTGTTGTAACTTTGTGGCTGAAAGGACAAAGGACAAAGAATAAAGGACGGATATGAACAGGGAATTGAAATGCCCGCATTGCGGGAGTGTGTTTACAGTGGACGAGGCGGATTATGCCGCTATACTGAACCAAGTGCGCAATGAGGAGTTTGAGCAGGAGTTGGGACGCCGGCTTGCCGAGTTGGAACGCACGCACAAAGCAGAACAACAAACCGACCGTCTACGTACAGAACAGGCTTTTCAGAACGAAATCAACAAGAAGACACAGGAACTGACCACACTGCGTGCGGACAAGGAGAAAGAACTGACCACACTGCGTATGCAGAAAGAGCAGGAACTGAATAATCTGCGTGCGCAGAAAGAGCAGGAGATTGCCGCCCTAAAAGCCGCTATTGCACAGAGCGGCGACAAGCAGCAGATTGCCGTAATGGAGGTGCGTCAGAAAGCCGCCAACGTACTGAAAGACAGAGACCAACAGATACTGCAACTGCAGAACCAAATCACCACGGCACAGAATGAAGCCGCCCTAAACGAGGCGCATATCCGTCAGGGCTACGAGCAGAAACTGACCCTGCTGAAAGAACAGGTGGACTACTACAAGGAGATGAAACTGCGTCTCTCGACAAAGATGATCGGTGAGTCGCTAGAGCAGCATTGCAATGCGGAATACAACAAGAATCTGCGTCCCGTAATGCCCGGTGCCTATTTTGAGAAAGACAACGATGCATCGGAAGGGAGTAAGGGCGACTTTATCTTCCGCGACTATGCCGACGGGGAGGAGTATGTATCTATTATGTTCGAAATGAAGAACGAGGCGGACGCCACTGCCACCAAGCACAAGAACGAGGACTTTTTCAAGAAATTGGACGAAGACCGCCGCAAGAAAGGCTGCGAGTATGCGGTATTGGTTACGCTGCTCGAGCCCGACAGCGAATTATACAACGGCGGAATAGTGGACGTATCGTACCGCTATGAAAAGATGTATGTTATCCGCCCACAGTTCTTTATCCCGCTGATTACGCTACTCGTACAGACGAGCAAAAAGACCATAGACTACCAGCGGCAGTTGGCTATTGCCAAAAGCCAGAGCATTGATGTTACGAATTTCGAGAACAAACTGAACGAGTTCAAGGACGGTTTTGCCCGCAACTACGACCTTGCGAGCCGCAAGTTCCACACCGCCATTGAGGAGATAGACAAGACGATCGACCATCTGCAGAAAGTGCGCCAGGCATTGGTGGGGTCGGAAGACAACCTGCGCCTTGCCAACAACAAAGCCGAGGGGCTGACCATCAAGAAACTGACTTACGGTAACCCGACCATGAAGCAGAAATTCGACGAAGCACGGGCAGCGGAGGATGATAAAGAATAGTTAATAAAAGAGACCGACAAAAACGGCTTATCCACCTTCTATCCTATAACCATCCTATAACCATCCTATAACCATCCACCTTACTTTTCTACGGGGAAGAGCCTTTTAAGGATTTTAAGGGCATTAAGGTGGGTAAGGTGGGTAAGGGCATTAAAGTCATTTACCAATTTACACATTTACCAATTTACACATTGTCTGATGCTTGATTCTATTCATTCTCTCAATGTCTGCCGTGCCTCTGCGGGTACGGGGAAGACGTTCACCCTTGCCGCCTACTATGTGGGGTTGTTGCTCAGCGGGGTGAGTTACCGCAATATCCTTGCCGTAACGTTCACGAACAAAGCCACCGCCGAGATGAAAGAGCGTATTCTGACTTATCTGTTCGCCATTGCGCAGGGGGACAGCCGTGAAGACGCATTTTTCGAGAAAGCCAAGTCGTTTATGCTCTCCGGCACACGGGCGACGGACGTGGAATTGCGGGAACGGGCGGAGGTATGTTTCCGCCAAATGCTGGCGGACTACGACAATGTATGCGTCAGCACGATCGACTCTTTTCTGCAGACGCTCCTTTCGGGTATGGCGCAACTGCTGGGAAAGGGGGCAGGTTATTCGGTGGAATTGGATATAAAACGGGCGATTACGACCGCTGTGGATCAGATCCTCACCACCGAGATGACCGACCGGTTAGAGCCTATTATGGTGGACTATCTGCAAGACCAGTTGGACAACGAGGCACGCTGGGACATACGCGGAAGTATCATCAATATGGCGCAGAAACTCTATGACGAGTCGGTACAGATGCTCAACAGCGAGGGGAAGATTGACTTCGACCCCGACCATATCCGCCGATATAAAAAGACCTTGGATGCTTGGCGCACACGACCGGAGTTCACCCGCCTTGCCACACTCCGCGAGCAGGTGGCGGCGCAATATACATCAATTACGCAGAAATCGTTTTTCAACGATATGAAACGTATGCTTGACAATATCGAGGATTCCCTTCGGAAGCCGAAAGAAATGGATGCGGACAAGCGTTTTATGGGAATGACGGCTGCGGCGTACAAGAGTTTTTCGGACACCAAACGAGACAAATGGCAGACGGCAACAGGTGCGCTCTATGGGCAGATAGAGGAAATGCAGAGACTATGCGCCATTTGCCGCCGCACCTATTGGGAATGCCTGATAACGGGGCAGTTCCTAATGGATATGCGTATGATGGAGGGGTTGGTGGAACGTATCAACGACAACCTTGCCGAGGCGAACCGCACACTGCTCGCCGAGACAGCCGCCACGCTCACAAAGGCACTCAAACCGGGCGATGCGGATTTTATCCTCGAGAAATGCGGTATACGGTACAAGCATATTATGATTGACGAGTTTCAGGATACCAGCCGTTTGCAATGGCAGGTCTTTCTGCCGCTGATAAAGGATATTCTCGCCGCCGAGGGGAACACCATTCTGATAGTGGGGGATATCAAACAGAGTATCTACCGCTGGCGCAACAGCGACTGGCATATCATGGACGACCTCGGGAAAGCGGATAATGTGCTTACTCCGTGGTTTAATTCCGATTTTCCTGCGCTGAAGAAGAACTTCCGTTCCCGCCGCAACGTGGTACAGTTCAACCTGCAGACTATGCAACGTATCCTCGCAGAGAGCGAAGCCGACAAGCAAAACGCCTATATCTACGACGAGGGCTACAACGGCACAAACCTCGCGGACTACTACAACGCAAAGAACGACGGCGGATACGTGCGTTTCCGTGCTTATCCGAAACACCAAAGCGGTTCGAGTTTGGCGGCACAAGTGCTGAGAACACCGCGTGTGCAGGCAGATATACTCACAGATGTGTTCACCACCATCGAATCGCTGTTGCAGCAAGGTGAAAGCCCTGCCGATATAATGATTCTCGTCCGCACCAACAACGAGGCGATGAAGGTGGTCAAGAGTTTCAACGACTTGCGGCAGAACATGGACGCTTTTTCCGTCTTGGGGCGTACACGTTTGGTGTCGGCAGACAGTTTCCACCTCGACCGCTCTGCGTCCGTACTGTTGGTTATCAGCGGGTTGCGCTATATAGACACCGCCGACCCCGTGGCGGCGGAATACATCAAATTGGTTGCCCCCGCAGCCGACCCGTTGGGACAATTAGCCGCCATAGACCGGCAGATGCCGCTCTACGAGGCGGTGCAGGACATCGTGCGGCTTCTGCTGTGCAACGAACAGGGCGAATTCCTTCTCCCGGACGTTGCTTATATCAACTGCCTGTTGGACAACGTGCGCAACTATGTGGCGGACAGCGGCAGCGACCTGCATGCGTTTCTGCAATATTGGGACGACACGATGCACGACAAGTCGATACCCGCACCGGACACCAATGCCATACGCATCATGACGATACACTCGTCGAAAGGTCTGGAGAGCAAAACGCTCTTTATCCCGTTCTGCACGTGGGACATGGAAAGCAGCAACCCGCAGAAGACCAACATTCTGTGGTGCGAAGCCTGCGTGCAGCCCGAGGGTGGTGAAGAGCCGCTGCGGTATGTCCCGATCAAAGACAGCAAACAACTGCAGGAAACGGCTTATGCGGAGGCTTATACAGCCGAACACCGCGACCTGCGTATCGATGCGCTCAATCTGCTGTATGTAGCCCTCACCCGTGCGGCGGACAACCTGTATATCTATGCCGATATAAACATCTCGGGGAAAAGCGGTGCCGACCCTGACTCGGTAGGCACACTGCTACTCCGCGCCTGCGGTATGGAAGAGGATTTCACAGAAGCCGACAGCGCATACAGTGACACAGAACAGCCCTGTTTTGTGGAATATACGATAGGGGAAGAGCCCCGTATCCGCTCCGTCCAAGCCCGTGAAGAAACTGCCCCGTTCAGTTTCGCAGGGATGGAAGAGATAGCGGCAACGCTGTGCAGCAACAGCCACGCCGTGCGCTTCCGCCAGTCGCAGGAGTCGGCACTCTACACCGTGATGGGAGCGCACTCCGAAGACATCATCGGGCATATCAATATCGGCAATATATGCCACGACATACTGGCGCAAGTGGCGGTGCGGAAAGACCTGCCCCGTGTGGTAGAGGATTTCTGCCGGCGCGGTATCATCGGGTCGGAACAGCAACGGCGCGACATCACCGCCCTCATCGACAAGGCATGGACGCAACCCGAGTTGTGCGACTGGTTCTCAGGGCACTGGCAACTGCTGCGAGAACAGGCGATACTGGTGGACGGCGAAGAACGGCGTCCCGACCGGGTGATGATCAGCGGGCAGGAGGTGGTGGTACTGGATTACAAGTTCGGTACACAGCACAAGCCCGAATACCGCACACAGGTGCTGGGGTATATGGACGCTATGCGTGCCTTGGGGTACACCCGCGTGAAGGGATACCTCTGGTACGCCCGAAACGGGGAATTGAAACCTGTGGAATAACGTGGGGCGATAACGAAAACTTATAAAACAAAACCCTAAAAACCTGTTTCGCTGTACAATAGTGCCGCGTTGGGGAAACAAATACACGAAAAATCATACCAAATATATTCAAATAAAATCGGTCAATAACTCATATCTATTACCAATTAAGTCTTTTGCTCAAAACATTTCATATTGAACTGAACGCTACATATCTACAATGAAAGGATTTCTACAACATACCGCCGCTTCGTTGGTTGCCCGCTTCGGGTGGGACCGGCTGCAGTCGCTCACCCTCGTTTTTCCGACACACCGTGCGGGGTTAGTGATGAAAAACGAACTGAAAGCCCTACAAAAACAGGAGCATCCCGCCCCCGTCTTCCTGCCGGAGACAACCACACTGAGCGAGTTGTTCGACACCCTCTCGCCGCTCTATGCGGAGGACGAACTGCTGCTTATTTTCCGTCTCTACCGCTTGTACAAAGAGATAACGCACGAGCCGCTTACCCCCGACCTGTTCTACGGCTGGGGGCGGCAACTGCTCGCCGACTTCAACAACATTGACAAGAGTATCGCCGACCCGCAAGAGGTGAAGCGTTTCTTTGCCAATGCCGTAGAGGCGAAACAACTGGAGGAACTCGACATCGACGACGAGGTGCGTACACGACTGGAAGACCTGTGGCAGCACGGCGAACACGCATACGACGAAAACACCATACGGCGCAAGTTTGCGCTCCTGTGGCAGAATATGCCCGAAATTTATACCCGTCTCAATGCGGAGTTGGATACCGAGCAGAAAGGCTACGAGGGTATGCGTATGCGCCGTGCCGTGGCTGATGCCGGCACGTGGCTGCCGCGCTATGCAGGCAAGACGTTTGTCTTTGTCGGGTTCAACTACCTGATGCCTGTGGAAAAAGACCTGATGACCTTGCTCCACGACCGCAGCCAAGCCCTGTTCTACTGGGACTATGCGGACAATTTCGATGCCAACGGGAAAGCCTATTCGTTTATCCGCCACCATATAGCCGACCTCGGCAACGAGGCGGAGGCAACGCATTGGCAGGTGCGTGATGTAACGGTCATCTCAGCCACCACCGTCAATGCACAGGCGCAGTATGCGGGGCAGTGGCTGCGGGAACACTACACCGCACACGGTCAGAGTACCGCTATCGTCATATGCGACGAACAGATGCTGGAACCTGTGATTTACGCTCTGCCGCCCGTCACGCTTGCGGGAGACACGCAACCCGCACCTGTGAATATCACCAAAGGGTTTCCCCTGTCAAGTACGCAAATCTATGCGCAGATGATGGCATACCTCTCCGACCGCCACAACGATTTGCAACCGGGCGAGACGTATCCGCAGTTATTAGAGCGTTTGTTAGAGAAAGTGGTTACACCCGCCGAGAAAGCCGCACGCAAATCCGCTACAGACGACCCCGACAAGGAAAACACGTGGCAATGGCTGCTTATTCAGGAGTCGCTCTACCGGACACGCTGTATCATCAACCGTTTCCGCCAACTCCTGCAAACACCCGTTTTGCAAACCGAGATACAGAGCCTTTCGCTCTTGCGCAGTCTGTTGCGGCGTCTGCTGAGCGGTGTCTCGCTGCCGTTCAACGGCGAACCGATAACGGATATACAGGTGATGGGCGTGCTGGAAACACGTATGCTCGATTTTGACAACCTGCTGCTGCTCAACGTGGAGGAAGGTGTCGTACCCCGTCAGGAAACCGACTTGTCGTTTATCCCCTATTATCTGCGCAAGGCGTACAGTATGCAGACCCGCGAGGAGAGTGCCTCGGTCTATGCATACAATTTCTTCCGTCTGCTCAGCCGTGCAGGCAACACCACCCTCCTGTTCAGCGATGCCGATACAGCCTTGGGGCGCAAGACGATGTCGCGTTTTATCATGCAGATGTTAGTCAGCCCGCTGTTCCATATCACCAAGTACACCCTCGCCGAGAACAACCAACTCACCCTCGCCCCGCTTATCAACCTTGACAACAACGAGACCTGTCTCTATTCGCTGTTGGAAAAAGGCGAAGACAATACGTTGCACTACAAAGCGGACGGACGTATGTTCACCCTCTCACCCTCCGCTCTCTCCACGTATATCGACTGCCCGCGCAGGTTCTATATGCAATACGTTCTCGGAGTGCGGGCGGACGACCCCGAAACGCTTGTTTTTGCGGCAAATACACTCGGTTCGTTTGTACATAGCGGAATGGAGTACATCTACAAGGAGATTTGCGCTTGCACGGACAACCGTCCGCATACCATTGACCCGCAGACACTCCGGCAGATACTCAACGACCCCGCCCTGTCGGAACAGGTGCTGGACGCTGCCTATACGGCACAGAACAAGGAATACAACAGGACGCACCCTGCAAACGGCAATACCGCACCGCACTATATCAAGGAGGAACACCGTATGGAGAACACGGTAATCCGCGGTTACATCCGCCGCATTCTGGAGCGCGATATACAAGACGCAGAGAAAAACGGCTTGCAGATCTGCCTCTTGGAGCAGAAACGCACCTTCCCCGTTGATTTGGGCGACGACCTCGGCATCATTCAGGCGGGAGGTAAAATCGACCGGCTTGACATAGTGGGCGGCACAATGCGCGTGGTGGACTACAAGACAGGCTCGTACAACAAAAAGAAACTGTCCGCCGACAGCGGCAAACTGTTCAGCGACTATGACGAACACTATGTCTTGCAGACGCTTATCTATAGCGAGGCCGTCGCCCGTAACGACCATAGCGGAAGTCCGTTGCCCCTGCAACCGACCCTGTACTATCCGCAGCGCAAACTGACAGACCCCACAGCACAAACCACTGTCTCGGTGGACAAACAAGAGGTGGACAACTATACCGGCATACGCGACCGTTTTCTTCCTCTCCTTACCGGCAAAGTCCGCGAAGTGCTGACCACAACCGCCTTCCCGCAGAAAGAAGAGAACAAATGTTCCTCTTTCTGCCCGTTCCTGACACTATGCGACCGTACCCCGAAAGATTACAGCCGTTGAACCTGCCTATATCTCTATATAGAAACTATATGTGATTCTTATGTGATTCTTATGTGATTCTTATGTGATTCTTATATGATTCTTATGTGATTCTTATATGATTCCTTATAGAATGTTGGTGATTACACAGAAGTTGGCAGCAAATGTTTCCTATGCCGCAAACGGTAAGAAAAATGGAAGAAAATAAGTAGAAAGTTACCCTTTTGACGATGCGGGATGCGTTGTCTCCACACATCCCTATATACGTCCCTATACGCTCCAACAGGCAAATTACCGCGGGCGGGGCATCCGCGTCCCCGATGGAAAGTCGATGCCGACTGCACGGTAAACGCATAGAATAGTTAATGGCACAATAATTGTGCAGCATAAAATACACAAACATTGAACTATAAACAGAACAACTATGGTAAACAAAGAAAGTTTCAACAAAACAGTAGAAGGCAAGCCCGTGCGCTTGTACACGCTTATCGGCAGCAACGGTATGCAAGTGCAAATAACCAACTATGGTGCCAAAATAGTCAGTTGGACCGTAGCGGACAAAGATGGGAACAAACGCGATATTGTATTGGGTTTCAACACTTTGGACGAATGGCTTGCGCAAGAAGTCTATTTCAACGGCATCAACGGTCGCTGCGCGGGACGTATATCAAATGCCGAGTTTACGATTGACGGCACCATCTACCACCCCACCCGCAATAGCGGCAACCACTCGTTGCACGGCGGCAACCACGGTTTCAACGACAAAGTATGGGACGTAACAGGACAGAGTCTGCACAGTATCACTTTGCATTATCTCTCACCGGACGGGGAAGAGGGCTTTCCCGGCAATCTGAATCTTACGGTGGAGTACTCGCTGTCGCGCGATAATGCCCTGCATATCCGTTACAACGCCACCACTGACAAGCCTACCGTCCTCAACCTCACCAACCACGCTTACTTCAATCTAAAAGGTGAAGGTGAGGGAACAATCCGCGATCATACGCTGCAGGTTCTCTCCGACGAATACATTCCATACAACGATGAAACTCTGCCAATCGGTACGGTAGCCCCGGTGGAAGGCACCCCTATGGATTTCCGTCAACCTACCCTGATAGAAGAGCGTATTGACTTGCCTTTCTTCGCTTCGGGACTCGGTATAGACAACGGGTGGGCATTGCCGGGTTGGAACAGCAAGAAACGCCTGACTGCCCCGCAGAAAGTAGCGGTAGTAGAAGGCGGAAACCTGACTATGGAGGTGTGGACCAACTTCCCTTGCCTGCAAGTCTATACAGGCAATTATGTGGAGAAGCACGCAGGCAAATCGGGCAGGATGTACGATGTACAGACGGCAGTCTGCCTCGAAGCCGAAGAGTTTCCCGATGCGGTCAACCAGCCGGCTTTCCCCACCACGGTTCTCCGTCCCGGCGACACTTTCCGACGCGAGACTATTTACAAATTTGTATAAAGCCCCACACCCGGACATAAAAAAGAGACCGCCTCAGGCAGGCAGTCTCTTTTTCTGTTTTCCCGCTGCTTGCGAGGTATATAGCCCGTTCAGGCAGAGTGCATCCGCTTGAACAGTATCGAGTGTATTGTCAGGAAGAAATACCGCACATCGGTCAGAAAAGGATGCTTGAAATATGCGTCCAAGTACTTGTTCTCGCTCTCGAAGAGTTCGTCAAAGGTCTTGGGGTGGTCGATATAGAACGGCGGTATCAGTCCCGGTTTGCATCGGGTGCGTTTCTCCTGCAGGTCAGCAGGATAGGTATCAAACATCGTTTGCGAGATTGGACGCACACCCACTAATTTGACATCACCTTTGAACCAGTTGATGAGCATCGGCAGTTCGTCCAACCAGTACTTTCGCATAAAGCGTCCCCACGTGGTGATACGCCAGTCGTCGTTGCTCTTGTCGGCTATATCCATTCCGCCTCGCTTGTCGAATACGTATTTCTGAATATACTCTGCGTAGGGGTGCATGGTGCGGAACTTGTAGATATACACGTATTCTTTGTTTTTGCCTATGCGGCGCAGTTTGATAAGCGGTCCATACACTTTGAACTGCTCCTGCGGGTACGGCTGCGAGTGGCGGTGTGCAAACACATACTCTATATGCCCCATCGGCACCGTCTCGTCCACTTCGAAACCGCAATAGTACAGCCGCCCGAACACCTCGGTCTTGCTGAGCATACGTTTGCGCCCTTTTGTCAGGTCGTAGTAAAGCCGCGACATGAGCAACAGACGCGGGATGATACGTTTCCAAAAGAAATAGGCGGAATAGACTATCCAGCGTATGCCTTTCGGATAACGGGCGAGTATTTTCTGTTTGATATACTCCTGCGGGCGGTAGCAGCACACATAGCGTCCGTTGTCAGGCAGTTTCTGATTGACAATACAGAAACGACGGTTGATACCTTTGGCATCGTTGAGCAAGGTCAAGTCCACCAATGTACCGTATTCATAATCCGGTATTTGCAGGAAACTGAAACGGTCTCTGTTGGCAACGACCTTGGTCTGCCGGTTGTCCAAGCGGGCTTTCTGCAAGAGCATTTGGTAGTCCTCCTCCGTAGTGAGCGAGAGCACTGACTGATGAATGGTCTCTACCGTTGCCTTGCTGCGCCGCTCGTCGGGGCGTATCACCTCAGCATGTTCACGCTGCTCTATCTGCATAGCCGGCACGGTCATATTCTGTGCATATTTCCAATAGTGTTCCGCCAATATGACAAAAAAATCAATGGCAGTTACGATACCAATCATCCACATTGCCACAGTGGCGGAGAATTGCCTGTCCAACTCCGGAACCACATACTTGCAGAGCAGCAGCATTGCAGAGGCAGTAAGCATCAGAGAGAGTACGGACTGCCAATACCATGTTTTTTTATAGGAACGATAGAGTTGGAATATCATTCCGACAACAATCCATGCCCCTATCATGACGGCAAAGAGTCCGAGATAACTCCATATCTCCGCCTTGTCAGCCGCCAGCCGCCAAATCAAACAAATGACAATAGAAATAATCCAGATAACAATGTCAATGGTTATTTGTTTCCGCATACAATCAGTATTCGCTTAACTATATTTTTTATATTCTGTAGTATCAGTTCCTTCATCCACTGTCCCTTGCCTGTTGCCCACCGCTGCGGATGTGTGGTCATCATAAGTCTTGGTGGCAAGGTGCCGTTTTTCAATGCGTTGATAATATCGTCCGTAGTGTGATAGGTCAGTCCCTGCCGCACCCATTCGTTCTGCCGGAGGGGTATCTTGTCCCGCACCGAAACCTTGTATCCGTCCCAGCACCGCCCCGTGTCGGTGAGATAGAAGACCTGCGAAAAATCCACGTCAAAATAGGGTTCGCCCACTACTCCCAACCGATGATAGTCGTATTTTTTCCACAGGTCGCGCCCGTCATAGCGGCTTGCGGGGGCACCGTGCATACAGACGGTGCGGACGGGGTAGTATGTACGGAAATAGCGCAGGGTCTGCTCAAAGTGCCGGAACGCCTTGTCTGTATCACCGCCGGCAAGTGCCATATCCTCGTAGTGGTAGCCTATCTCGTGTCCCAAGGCGGCTATGCGGCGTATGGCATCAGGCTGGTTGCTCTCCGGTACGACACGGAAATAGTAACTTGCCCGCGCGTGTATCCTGTTCTCGATCTCCGCCGTGGCAACGCTATTCTGCGGGCGTTTGTCCACATCGTGCCGCAAAACCACATAGCGGTCGGGCAGATGCTCCGCCGTGCAATAGTCCCCAAAAGTCAGAAAGGCATAGCCTTCCGCCAGAAAAGCAAGCAGCAACTCATTGTATTTGGCCAACGTAAAATCCATGTGCAAGAAACAAGGGAATCTTAAAATTTGACACTTTTTCGCGGCAGCGAGGTGGTAACGAGGTGGTAACGCACTCCTAACGAGGTGGTAACGAATTTTACAACAGAGATATAACAGAGATATAACAGAGACAATCTTAACAATAGTACATTTTTCTATTCATACAATTGGAGCCACTCCACCCGGTTGCCGACCGTTTCGAGGTACTTTCGGAACTCCGTCTGACTGATCACCACCGTGCCGCGGCAGTCGTTGGGGTGGAAACTGAGCGAAGCGGCGTTTTGCAGGTTTTGGTCGAGAAAGAGGATTACGTGATGTTCGGTATCATTGATCAGCCCGAAGGGACTGACGCTGCCGGGCTCCAACCCGAGATAACGCATCATCCGCTCGGGGCTTGCGAAAGAGAGTTTGCCGGGAGCGGGGTGTCCGGCGGCTTGCAGCGAGGTTTTGAGCCGTTGCTCCAAGTCGTGGATAGCCAGGTCGTGGTCGCAATCGAAACAGATCAGATAGTGCTGATTGCCCTTGTGGTTGCGCATAAAGATATTTTTGCAGTGCACACTCCCGTCGTTGTGCCACCAGCGTTTTGCCTCCCCGATGGTCTTGCCCTCGGGGTGGTTGTAGCACGAATAATTGATGTGATGCGCTTGCAGATACCGCTCTACCTGTTCCTGCCGCTCCATGGTTTTTGTCGGTTTATGAGTTTATGGGTTTATGCGATGTTAAAATGGTTTATGCGTTCATTATGCATTATGCAGTGTATCAGAGTTTTGCAAGTGCGGCTTTGATACGTCTCATCGCCTCCGTGATGTTCGCCTCGCTCGTAGCGTACGAGAGGCGGATGCAGTTGTCCTCGCCGAAAGCCGAGCCGCTGACGCACGCCACGTGCGCCTCGTTGAGCAGGAACTCCACCATATCATTGGCATTGCGGATGGTCTGCCCCTGCGGGGTCTGCTTGCCGAAATAGTACGACACATCGGGGAACAGGTAAAAAGCCCCCTGCGGTTCAATGATTTTCCAGCCGGGTATCTCGCGTGCCAAGCCGAGTATGAGGTTGCGGCGTCGTTCAAAGGCTTGTCTCATCGTCTCCACGCAGGTCTTGTCGCCCGTATAAGCCGCTTCGGCAGCCTTCTGCGCAATAGTGGTGGCACAGGTACATTGCTGCCCCTGCAAGCGTTTGACGGCACTAACAAAGCCCTTGTCGTGGCATGCCAGCCAGCCGATACGGTAGCCCGTCATCGCGTGGCTCTTGCTCACACCGTTGATAATCACCAGACGGTTTTTCAGACTATCAAACTGCCCGAGGCTCTCATGGTGCCCCGTATAGAGGATATGCTCATAGATCTCGTCGGATATGACACTTATCTGCGGGTGTTTCTCCAGTACACGCACAATGTCCACGAGTGCCTCATGGCTGTAAACGCTTCCTGTCGGGTTGTTGGGTGTACAGAGTACCAGCAGACGTGTGTTCGGCGTAATAGCCGCCTCCAGTTGTTCCGCCGTGATGCAGAAGTTGTTTTCCATCGTGGTGCGCACGAGGATGCTCTTGCCCTCTGCCAGTTTCACCATTTCCACGTAACTGACCCAGCATGGTGTAGGCAGTATGACCTCGTCTCCCTGTTCCACAAGGGTCTCAATAGCGTTGCAGAGACAATGTTTTGCGCCAACAGAAACAATGATTTCGTTGGCATTGAACGGCTGCGGGTTATGCTCACCGAGTTCCTCGTTGAGTGTGTTGGCGATTGCCTCGCGCAGGGATGGGAAACCTGGTACGGGACCGTAATGTGAGAAGTTGTTGTCCACCGCCGCTTTGGCAGCCTCTTTCACGTGTTGCGGAGCGTCAAAATCGGGTTCACCGAGCGACAAACCGATCACATCCACCCCCTCGGCACGCAACTGCTGACAACGCGCCGCAATCTGCAATGTCTGCGACTCGCTGAGCGAGTCAATACGCTTCGAAATCTTCATATTCCTGTTTTTAATTTGGCACAAAGTTACAACATTTTCTGCACATACACAAATCCGCCTGTTTCAGGTATCTTTCAGAAGTTATCGCAGCGCAAGGGTATCAGGACGATGTTTATACAGTTTATGCAATGTTGATATTGCATAAAGTGCATAAAAAGCAGGCTTATCCTATCGGAAAAAGCCTTTTCTTTCTACGTCCTTTCTACGTCCTTTCTACGT
>DGIN01000095.1:14397-22847 GCA_002387325.1 Bacteroidales bacterium UBA4621
TATATTTTTTGCATACTCTGCTTATTTTTTTTTGGGGGGAGGAAGGAAGAAAGAAATGCAGTTTGCCCAAATGCCGACCATGCAGGACGAACTCCGCGCAGGATATATTCCCCCTGCGCAATGATGCAAGCGTATGTCATCCTGTGCAAATGACAACCGGTTTAATGTTGTGCCGGCACTTCTTCTTTCTGTCGGGCTAAAAGTTGGTCTATCTTTTCGTTGAGTTCCTTGACCTGTTTCTCGAGGTCGTGGTTGTTGTCGCTGACCATAGCGTCCACGAAGATAGAGTTGACCAACGACAAGCCGATAATGCTGCAAATCACCAATAGCAGACTGAAATAGAGGCGCACCCAGCGGGCGGTGACGACGGAGGAACCGGCAGCGATGGTGTCGGGTATCTCGTTCCAGCCCTCGCCCGTACAGATGCGGAAGATGGAGTAGATGCTGTCTATCGGGGTGGCAAAGTACTCGGGTGCCGCTTCGCGGAACAATGCGCACGACACCAGTGCCACGATGAGAATGAGTACCAAGAAGCCCGCAAACACACCATAACTGTCGCGTAGGGCTTTGCCGAAGTTTCTGGCAATGTTGGAGAAATTGGGGAATATATGGATAATACGGAAGAAACGCAGTACACGCAGCAGCCTCAGCACCAGCAATACGGACAGGTTGCCCAATATGCCTGCCGGCATAAAGAACGCCACCACGGACGGCAACGACAGGATCACCAGTACGCCGTCCAACCGATTCCACCCGTCCCGCCAATAGCCCTTGATGCCATATTCCATTTGTTTCACTATCATCTCAATGACAAAGACAAGCGTGCAGACAAGGTCGGCAACGGACAAAGCGCGGCTGTTCACCCCGCTCTCTTGGGCAAAGATGATTGCCGCGTTGATGAGAATGACGCACAGGATAATGTGCTCGTTGAGAAAGATTTTTCGTATCAGTTGTTTCATCATTTATCAGTTTGTTAATTTATGCACAAAGGTACTGCTTTCGTGGCACATACGCAAATAGCAACCCGCTTTCCCGCAAGTGGAGACAGACAGGAAAGAGGATTGTTATCTGTTCTGTATAGTGGTTTTATTCGCCTCGTGCGGCTTGACCGATAGTGAGGTTGTTGTCCACGCAGCGGGTGCCGGCGGGGTCTTTGATTTGCACTTTCAGTCCGTAGGCAGTGTCGAACAGTTTCTCTGCATCACCCACTTTCATCGAGGCTTTGATCTTGATTTCCTCGGTGGTGCGGGTTTTGATGTCTTTGGTGGTCCTGCTGTTCAGTTGCTTGAGCGTCATCTCGGGGTCGGCGAGTTGTGCGCCCTTGTAGATAGCGAGTGTGCAACCGAAGGTGTCCTTGAAACTTTTGCAGATGCTCTTTACTTTCATCTGCGGTGCCACCGAGAACTCAGCGTTCGTGAAGTGGTCTTTGATACTGTTAATCAGTCCCATTGTGTTTATGAGTTTATTGGGTTAATAATATATTATCTTGCCTTGAAGACGGGTTTGATGTATTCGGTGTGGGGGACGGCGGATAGGGCTTCGAGCCAGACATAGTTGTTGTAGCGCATGCGCTCGTTGAGGAAACCGAGGTAGATGGTCTTGTAGCCCTTGGCGGGAATACGCCCGTTGCACGACTGCGTGCCCATGGTGGAGTAGTCCACGCTGTAACTGAGTTTGGACGGTTCGGTGCCGTCTTGGAACTTCTTGGCTTGCGCCGCATTGTAGAATACATACATGTTGATGTACGCGTCTTCTTCGCGCGGCGGCACGTTCTCGCCCAACAGGGTGGCAATCAGTCCGCTGCCCCGATGGCTCTCATAGATGGGCAGCCCCAATACCTTGATACGGCGGTAGGAGGTCTCCATATCATCGTAGAAATCGCCGTCGCTGCTTTTGTTGCCCTCGTTGGTGGAGATACGCAGCGAGTACAGCACGTCGGTGGCTCCGGCAGGCACCTGCAATGCCACGATAGCACGGTAACTGCCCGAGAAAGCGGCTTTCAGTTGCCCGCGCAGGGTGAACTTGCGGGGATCATCGAAGAGGTTGGTCATCTTGATACCGCGGACAGGGGCTGCCAGAAAGTCGCCTTTCTGTGCGTCCACGCTGTCCACCCGCACCGACTTGGTACCCGCCAGGCGGGACACGTCCTGCGTCTTGTAGCCTATCTTGATGCCGGCGTACTGGCGTGTCTTGGGCGTAACCTGCACGAGATAGATGGCACTGAAAGAGATATTGACCGAGTCTCTGACAAGGGTCTTGCCCGCGTAGGTCTTGAGCAGTTGGTGGCTGTCCGCATTGTAGATACGTACATCTGCGGGTTTCTCTGTCTCGATGTGATATAGCAGCCGGTCGCCGCGCTCCAGATAAATGGGGTAGTTCTGTGTGGCTTCCAACAGTTCCTGCGGTTTGCGGTGGACAGAAACAAAGATATTGGGTGTTTGTGTCTCCACCAACTCATTGACAGAATTGTGCAGGTCGTCTATCTGCCGGCTCAGGTTCTTGCATTGCGCGTTGGCGGCAGAGTCCTGTGTGGCGGGGTTGTAGTCGAAGACCAACTGCTCATTGAGGGCGCATAGAGATGTGATTTGTTTGGCGGACAAGGTTCTACCGCGACGGCAATCTGTTTGCAGGTCGTCAAGGAGTTGCTGCGTCTGCTGTGCGGCTTGGCTGACAGCGGCATACTGCTGTGCCGTCTGACTATCCATACCCTGTTCGGTCTTGCCCGTGCCGCCGCAACCCATAAGGGAAACGGCACAGAGAAAGGCAATAGAAATGTGTAGGTGTTTCATTGTTATAGGTGATTTTATTGGTAAGCAAGCAGAAAACCAATCCTGCTTGCCTTGTGAAAAAGTGTGACTAATGCATCAGTTTTTGAATAACCAGATGACACCAAATACTGCTATTGTGGCTGCACCTGATAATATTGACCACCATCCTAAACAGAGTACTTGTATGAGTATGAATACAATGCAAGAAATAATTGCTATACGTCTTCTTTTTTTACTGCGTGCTTCTTTTTTATTCTTCTTGACTTCATCATCGGCATACTGTTTCAGTATCTGCTGCGTACTCGGTAGTATTTTATTGATTTCTTCATTGTCAGCATAATGCAGGCTACATAATTCATGCAAGCGTTTTAATGTTTCCACAACAGACGATGAATCTTTATGTGCTTTGCAAAACATCAATGCACCGATCATTTCTTCTGCATTTTCCGGTATAATGTTGTCCCATACTTTCCACCTATCCCTATCGTACATATATTGGTAATGTTTTTGATAAAAAGCAGGTGTCTTGGGTGCTCCCTCGTCATTATGCATTGTCGCAGATTGCTGGTTACGGAGGTGCATTTCTTGGAAATGGTTACGCATCTCTTCCATACGATTATGCATCTCTTCTTTTAACTGTTCAGATGCATCCTCACTCATTTTAGATGTAGCCTCATTCCCTATCGAAGCAATTATTTTGTTTTGCCTTTCAAACTCATTTTTCAATATATCCTGAGGAATAGTTTTTCCTTTTTTTATACTTTTAATCAACTTATCAGTTTGCTTTATTTGTTTATCCAACTCTTTAATTTGAAGTCGCTGACGTTCCAGTTCATCCATATCAGTAAACATTATCGGCTACTCTGTTATAGGATTTTTGCCGTTACTCCTTGTCGTTTTCTTGTAACTATTTTTCTTTTTTGCTGACAATTTTGTCAATTGCAGCCACTATAGCACCTGTGGTGTAGTTACCTATGATACTCTTGGATTGTTCAACCAGCACCTCTTTAAGAATTTCGGGGAATGTCTTGTCGAAACCGCCTTCTTTATTATACATCTTTTTAGCAGCCTCCATAACCTGTTCCTTATTTACCGCTTTCGGTCTCAACTGATCCATAACGTAAGAAAAGTCTTCAACACTCATAGAGACTGTGGAAGATGTGAGAGAACTATCCAAGAAACGCCCGTCCTTTTCAAGAATGTCATTAATGAATTGTCGCACGAGTTTGTTGTGTACCAAGAAACGCAGTTTGCCATCTTCGTTCTTGTATTTGGCATTCTGCAAATCTGTAATAAACTCGTCTTCCAATTGATTCTTATCTTGGTCAGCAGAAAAGACGATAGCGGCTTCATATTTCAGCCGTTTTACTTTCGATTCGGGAATACGGAGTTGCCGGCTAATCGCATAATCAGAAAGGCTACTATGCTTCTTGAACCACTCGTTGAATATGAATACTTCAAAATCATTCTTATTCATTGAGCCAAAGCCATTCTCATTGCAATACCAATCAATGAAATCTTGCAATGAAATTAGTGGTGTAGTACTTGCTTTCATAATGTATCATATTTGATTTATAAGAAAGATTATTTGTCAAATAGGTTATCTTGATATGATAGCATAGGCATAAAATTTATACACAATGCTGGAATTAAAAGTCCAAAAAAGCCCCATGCTATTCTCCCTGCAAGTTTCCATTCTGTATTGAGTCCCCATATATAAATAGCAAAACCTATTACGAGAAGTGCCACACTATACAATATCAAAAAAGTGCGTTTTATTTTCAAACTACGAACAATAGTTGAAGCCTGTTTGATAGTAGGGTCATTATGATGTTCCATTTTTGCTCTTTCCACTAAAGTGGATAAATGGCGGAGTGTAGATTTGCTTTTTACTGCTCCTAATGATTTGCAGAAGAGTACGTACTCTAATACTTCATAAGGGGTATCTGGAGTGGCAAGCAATAATTTCTCCATTTTTTCTTCACGAGTAGCACTCTGATCCAGTTCTTTTTTTCCATACTTCCCAGTTGGAGCATAAACTTCAACTGCGTCAATGGTTGCTTTTAAGTTTGCAATGAATCTTTTACCTGATTCGCGGTCTTCTGTTGTATTTGTCATTTTTTATGCTATTTGAATTACGTTATTATTTGTACGTTGTTATTTGCCTTTCATTTTATTGTAGGCTTGGAGGATAAGTTCTCCGATGTGTTTCTGCTCTTCTTTACAAACAGAGCCGAAAGGCGTGTTACGGGTTACGCCCAATATAACCAAGGCACCGTCATAATAGCCCTTGCGGATAACTACGGGGCGTTTGCGCTTTGAGCCGTCCTTTGCCTCGGTTATGACGTACAAGTCCGAGATGTCCGTGATGGGCAGTTGCGACCAGTATTCTTTTGCGACTGACATAATGATAATGTCCGGTTGCAGTTGCTTCATCTGTTCTTCCCAACGCGGAATACCTACCTTGGCAATAGCCCGTTTTTCAGCGTGTGAGAGGTGGCTCCATGTGGGCAGGGTTGCCTCCGAACTGCATAAGTCCGTATGGATAGCACGACGGGTAGGGTGGTCGTGTTCGCCTATTCCCTCTGGCGAATGACCTCCGAAGGAAGCACCTGCGCCTTGCAGCACCCGCTCGAAATTGTTGAACCAGTCATACGGGTTGCAGGTGAAATACTCATTCCAAGCCTGCGGGTATGTAGCAGGGACACCTACTTTGGCACTTGGAAAACGGTACTTGGTGCTGCATATTGAGTCTTTATCCGATTCTTTGAACTCTATGTCGGACGGATTGAGCCCTACTGTTACAATGCGGATGTCCGATTGTTCATACTCATTTCTGTTCCCGAACCAGTCAATGGGAATCGTATGGGGTATTTTAGCCATATACTTTTTGATTATCAGTTGCCTACTCTTGGTCGGGATTTTCGGCTTTCTCCCGTTGCTGTTGCTCTCGTTCCGAGATGTCTATCCCTTGCGCATCCCTTGCCTATAAGGAGTTCTGCTCAAGCCACTGGCTTTCGTGTCGCTACGGCACTCAGTGCGCTTTGCGCACCCGCCTTACGCTTCACCCTTGCTGTTTGGCAGAACAAAGGCAGCACACCGTGCGCAAGCAGAACCGAAGTCCTGCTTGCACGATGTGGAGGCAATCACTCTTTGCCGGCAGCGGTGATGGTGATGCTGTTGTCGGCAAGTTTGGTGTTGTCGGCATTAGCCACCTGCACGGTGATACCATACAACTCTTTGACTTTGTTCTCGAAATTGCCGACCTGCATATTGCCGCGTACAGCCAGTTCACCGCCCTTGGCATCGCCCTTGCGGATAGAAGCCAGCGTAGCGTTCTCGTCTGCGAACTTTGCGCCGTTGTAAACACGAAGAGTGCTACCAAAAGCCTCTTTGAACTCTTTGCACAGCGTGCCTACACGCTTGTTGCCTGTCATTTTGATTTCTGCCATAATAATGGTTGTTTAGTTAATTGTTGTCTACTCTGTTGCAGGATTTTCGACCGACCTCCTATAACGTGAATCCGATATAACGAAAACTATGAAAACGAAACCTTGTCTTGTGGCGCAACCGACATCCCACTTTGGTATCCAAATACACGAAAAATTCAATCAAATATATTCAAATAGGCATTGTGGGGCGTTTTTTGAACGGACGGCTACGCCGTATTATCATTCATTAGCCATAAAACTATGCTACTGAAAATTCGGCAGAACCGTTATTCTACGATTACGAACTCGGTGCGGCGGTTCTCGGGCGCATACGGGTCGTCGACGTTCTTGGGGTCGTCGGCACCGCGTCCGATGGCAGTAAGGCGGGAAGCGTCAATGCCCTCGCGCTCAACCAAGAAAGCCACGGCAGCCTGTGCGCGTGCTTCGGAGAGTTGTTGGTTGACCGTAGCATCGCCCTCGGCGGAGGTGTGCCCCTCTATTTCGAGTTTGAGTTCGGGGTTCTCCTGCATCAGTTTGGCAAGGTCGTGGAGGACAAACTTGGCATCCTCGCTCAGTTCGGATTTGCCTTGTGCGAACTCGGCAGCATTGAAATTGCGCTCTATCTCATGCAGTTGCCGGATATAGAGGGTGTCGTGCACAACGACTACTTTCTCCACCTCAACTACCTGCTTCTTGCCGAGCGAGAGCCACATAATCAATCCGATGATAGCCACAATCAGCAGTCCGATAACCGCCCACAGCCATGCGGGTACACCTTTCTTGGGCTGTTGCGGCACGGGCGGGATATAGCCGTTCAGGTACTCGAGACGGAAACCGCCTTTCTGTCCCTTGACGCCTTTTTCAAACTCCGCCACCTCGATGTCGTACTGCTTGGCGTGCTCCACCAGACGGTCGTACTCCGGCTTCGTCCACACTTTGATGAGGGCTAACTTGACCTTGTCGGCAGTGGTGATCAGTTCGTCTTTCTCGGCGAAACACCAGTTGACATAGTTGGGGTCGTTCTGAATCATCTCCGGCGTGATAAACAGGTGCGGATGATGGGTGAGCGAGTCGGGGAACGCCTTCTGCAGGTCTTCGAAAGTGGCGTGCGGATACATAATCATATAGGCATGCACGATACCTAATGCTGTACGGTTTTGAGCCTTACCGTAAACTCTTACTTTGCTTGGCATAAACTGTTTGGTTTTTATGTGATTATTTTGATTTCTTGCGTCCTCCGGTGAGGGTTCTCAGTACGGCTTGCCCGACTTTGCGCTCCAGCCCTTGGCGGGTGGTGGGGATACCGGTGGCACGGGCTACTTTGGTTTTCAATCCCGATATGCCTACGGCACGTTTCCATGAAAAACTAAGTCCTTTCATTGTGGTGTGTGTGGCGGGTTATTTCTTGCGCTCGCGGGCGATGCTGTCCTTGCAGGATTCTATCTGCCGTTTGATGCTCTCGATAGCACGGTCGTGCGAGGCGGCATGGTCAATCTTCTGCCGGCGATAATATGCCTTACTGTCCGTTGTAGATGCGCTTTTTACCAAATCAGCATAACGCTCATTGTCGCGTTTCTTGGCTTCTTTCTCTTTCTCGAGGCGGGCGCGGAGGTCCACCATCTGTTTTTTGTAATACTCTAAACTCATGATAGTCAGATATTAATGTTGCCCTACTCTGTTATGGCTTTTCGGGGTACGCCGTTGGGGTGTAACAGGGGAGTGTCCCCTGCTGTTTGTTTCGACGACAAAGATACCGCTATTCACTCATACGTACAAAGTCCTTTTTAGTCCTTTTGCGTTTCGCCCTTTCCCCCGCCAGCTGTCCTGCTGCCGGCATACCTATACAAAAAAAGAGCATAAGCATTTCCTGTTTACACTCTGAGGTCCTGAGATTACCTGTGATTACAAACAAGAAACACCTACGCTACAGCATAGGCGTTCGATATTTGTTAGCGTAATCACATATACGAAATTTCTCAGGTTTCAGAGTGTACTTACGAACAAATAGCAAACGCTATCAATATGTATTCCCCGAAAGGAGCAGACCACACGCCCGTAGTCCATTTTAGTCCTTTCGGTGGCAAAGGTACAAGAAAAATTGCAGTTATGCAAATTTTATTGAAAAAAGTTAGCCAATCATATCAAAATAATTCATAGGTACTGTCCAATAGCAAATGCAATTTTGTGCAAAGTTAGGGAAAATAATTGAAGAAGCAATCTTTCGGAGTTGAAAAGTTCAATTTTTCTCGTG
>DGIN01000006.1 GCA_002387325.1 Bacteroidales bacterium UBA4621
CAGTATTGTCATACGTTTTGTGGCAAACCGACCGGGGACGGGGGCGTCCGCGTCCCCTGCGATGTCATTTTGTGGCAAAAATCCTAATAATTGCGTTTCTGTAAATTCTAATTTCTAATAAATACGTTTCTGTAAATTCTAATAATACTTTTCTATAATGTGTAAATGTATTACTGTTTGCTGCGGTTGTGCAGAGGCAATGTGTTCGGATTTGGTACATTCGGATTTTTTGCGTATCTTTGCAACCTAAAATGTTTTGAACGGACGGCAGTGCCGTATTGTCACAAATTAACCATATCAGCCGTTATGCCCGTTGCGTTATGGCGTTATCTTTACTAATAGCAGGACCTTGTGCCGCCGAGAGCCGGACGCAAGTAGCAGAAACAGCCCGTGAGATTGCTTCGCTTATGGGGAGCGATGTTGTTTATCGTGCCGGCGTATGGAAGCCCCGCACCAATCCTCATACTTTTCAGGGTGCAGGTGCGGAAGCCCTGTTGTGGTTGCAGGCGGTGAAAGAGGAGACGGGTATGGCGGTTGCTACGGAAGCGGCGACTCCCGAACATATAGAGCAGGCGTTGTCAGCGGGTATAGACTATATCTGGTTGGGTGCCCGGACGACGGCGAACCCTATTTTGGTTCAGCAATTGGCAGACGTAGTGTCTTGCCATCCGCAGCGGGAACGGTTGCGCGGTGTGCTGGTGAAGAACCCAGTGAATGAAGATGTGCAGTTGTGGTTGGGTGATATAGCGCGTATAGCGCGTACGGGTGTTCCTGTGATGGCGATACACCGCGGTTGCGGTCACCGTCCCTGCTGGGCAATGGCGCATACGTTCCGTGAGGCACGCCCCGATATACCGTTGCTGCTTGATCCGAGTCATTTAGGCGGTTCAGCGGAGAAGATTATGCCGTTGATGCGCTACGCACACGATTTGGCTTTTGACGGTGCGATGATAGAGACCCATATAGCCCCATGGAATGCTCTCTCTGATGCGGGTCAGCAGATCACGCCGCAGCAACTGAAGCGGGTAACGGCTGCTTATCCGTTGCCTTATGTTCCGGACGTGGAGACGGAGTTGCGTTGGCTTCGCGCGGAGATAGACGAGACGGACGACCGCTTGTGGGACTGTATTGCCAGCCGGATGGAGGTCAGCCGTCGTATAGGCGATTGGAAAAAAGCGCACGGAATGCCTGCATTGCAGCAAGGGCGTTTTGATGAGATAGTACGCAAGCGTGTAGAATGGGCGGAGGCGCATCACCTGTCTGCCGAGATGGTGGAAAACATTTTCCGCGAGATACACCGCAGCAGTCTGAAATGTCAGGAATAGTGTGTGTTACAAGCAGTCGGCAATATCTTGGTTTATTTGCAGTGCCAAAGCGTTTGTGTTCTCGAAACGGCGTTCGTTGCGCAATCGTGCGAGGAGACGCACTTGCACTTGCCGGTCATACAAATCGTTTTGATAGCCAATGATATGGACTTCGATAGTCCGTTCGCTGTTGCCCACCGTTGGGTTGCAGCCTATATTCAACACCGCTTTGTACGTTTGGTTGAGGAGACAGGCTTCCGCCTTGTACACCCCTTCGCGCGGTACCAATTTGTGCGTATCTGGCAAAGATATATTGGCGGTAGGGAAGCCCAGTTGCCGTCCGATGCCGTTTCCGTGAACGACCGTTCCCGTGAGGGTATAGGGGTAGCCCAGCAAGTCGTTTGCGGCTGTAATATCTCCTTTTTGGAGCAATGTGCGTATTTCTGTGGAACTGACGTGCTGTGGCAATCCGTCGCCTGCGGAAGCCACTTGCGGCATATATTGTGGCAGCACAATCACCTGTATTCCGTTTTTTTCGCCGACTTGGATATAGTCTTGGTGTGTGGGCAGACGGTCGCAGCCGAACCGGTGGTCGTATCCCATCAGGATGGTGTGTACATCATAGGTATCGCGCAGAAAAATCATAAACTGCTCTGCTGTGAGCATACAGACATCGTTGAAATCAAGTACCAGTGTTTCCGCAAACGTATCAAGCAGCGCTTTTCGCTCCTGCAAAGTGGTCAGCAACTGAGGAACATAGCCGTCCTGCAACACTTCGCGTGGGTGTTGGCGGAAGGTAACGATCAAAGGCAGCAGATGCTGCTGTTTGGCAGTATTGAGCAGACAATCAAAAACATACCGGTGTCCGAGGTGGACACCGTCGAAAAAACCTATCGTGGCGATACGAGACATTTCAGACTAATAGTTGTACCTTGTATTTGTTTGCAAAGGTACTGCTTTTTTGCAAAATACACAAATACCATCCGCTGATTGCATTTGCACAAGTCAGAAAAAAAGTGTATCTTTGCGGTTGTGTTTTTGAATACCATTGAGAAATGATTACATTTATTCTTTGTCTGATAGCGTTGGTAGCCGGTTTTTTGGTTTACGGTACGCTTGTGGAGCGTGTGTTCGGTATTGACGAGAAGGCGGCAACTCCGGCACTTACCAAGACCGACGGTGTGGACTATGTTCCGATGAAGCCGTGGCGGATATTTCTGGTGCAGTTTCTGAATATAGCGGGGTTGGGTCCTATTTTCGGTGCAATAATGGGTATCTTTTTCGGTCCTGCCGCGTTTTTGTGGATTGTTTTCGGTACTATTTTTGCGGGTGGTGTCCACGACTATCTGTCTGGTATGCTGTCGGTTCGCAAAGGCGGTGCGTCGCTTCCCGACATCATAGGGGACGAGTTGGGCAGCGGTGTGAAACTCTTTATGCGTGTGCTGTCGCTTGTGCTGCTGATTTTGCTGACCACCACTTTTCTTTCCGGTCCTGCCACTTTGCTGCAGGGTCTGTGCGGTTTGCCCACGATGTTTTTTCAGGCTCACGCCATCCCGATAGTGTGGGTGTTGATTATTTTTGTTTACTATGTGTTTGCCACGATTTTGCCTGTGGACAAGTTGATAGGTCGTTTTTATCCCATATTCGGCGGTGTGCTGCTGTTTATGGGTTTGGGTATAATGGTGGTGATGCTCGGTTGGCACGGCGGCGAGATGCCCGAGCTGAGCGATGGTTTGCAGAACCGGCAGACCAACGGTCTGCCTCTGTTTCCGATGATGTTTGTCAGTATCGCCTGCGGTGCCATTTCCGGTTTTCACGGTACGCAATCGCCGCTGATGGCGCGTTGTATCACCAATGAGCGTCAAGGGCGATGGATTTTTTACGGTGCAATGGTGGCAGAGGGTATTCTGGCTTTGATTTGGGCTGCTGCTGCTGGGACTTTCTTTGCCGATCCAGAGAAAGGGTTGTACGGAATAGACGGTTTGCAGGCTTTTGCGGCGCAGCATCCCGGTGAGAACGTAGCCGCCTTGGTGGTTGACAGGGTATCGCGTTCCTGGTTGGGTGCGGTAGGCGGTGTGCTGGCGATAGTGGGTGTGATAGCCGCCCCGATCACATCGGGCGATACGGCTTTGCGCTCCGCGCGTCTGATTGTAGCCGATTTTCTGCATCTTGATCAGCGTCTTACCGGCAAGCGGTTGGCAATAGCCATTCCTCTGTTTCTCTGCGTGTTCGGTATGGTATTTGTGGATTTTGACATTGTGTGGCGGTACTTTGCGTGGACCAACCAGACTCTTGCCGTCTTTACCCTGTGGGCTGGGACAGTGTATCTCTACAAGGCGCATCACACCCGTTACGGTTACGTAATGTCGCTTGTTCCCGCACTTTTTATGACGATGGTGTCTTCGAGTTATATTCTCATAGCCCCCGAGGGCTTTCACTTGCCCGCAGAGTGGCGATGGGCTGGATACTGTGCCGCAGGAGTGATTACTCTCGCTTGCCTTGTCGGCTTTATCTGTTGGGGACTCCACCACGCCCCCTCTGAAAGGGGGAACTGCCGTTAATACATCATTAACTTTCTACTCCCATACATTATGATTCATACCGCCAAGTTTGTTATTTCCAGTCCCGATGTAGCCGATTGCCCAACGAGCAACCTGCCGGAATATGCTTTTATCGGGCGTTCCAACGTGGGGAAATCCAGTCTGATAAACATGCTGACCCATAATCCGAAATTGGCAAAGACCAGTCAGAAACCGGGTAAGACCTTGCTTATCAACCATTTTATCATAGATGACAGTTGGCATCTGGTCGATTTGCCGGGTTACGGTTACGCTCAGGCAGGTCAGCAGCAGCGTGTCCGGCTCAAGCAGATGATAGAACGCTATTGTCTGCTGCGTGGTCCGCTGTGCAGTTTGTTCGTGTTGGTGGATTGCCGCCACGAGCCGCAAAAGATAGATATGGAGTTTATGGAGTGGCTCGGTGAGAACGAAGTGCCTTTTGCCATTGTCTTTACCAAGGGGGACAAACTCGGCAAAGTGCGCCTGCGGGAGAACGTGGAAACCTACAAAACCAAGATGCTTGAGACGTGGGTGGAACTGCCTCCGATGTTCGTTACGAGTGCAGAAAGCGGATTGGGCGAAGAGGAAATAGTAAACTATATAGAGCAGATTAATCGGGAGATAGCAGAAGGGTAGGGGCTTATGCACAGATTACATATTATCCGATGGCTTTGCAGTCTGCTTGTCTGTTTTCTCTGTACGGCATGCGGGGAGAAAGAGATAGCGCATAATGACGAACACCCGCTTTATTTCCGCATAGCGGACACATCGGGTATGCACGTAGTCGAAGTGTACAGTCCGTGGCAGAAAGGCAAACTGCTGGAGCGGTATTATATAGTGGAAGATTCAGTGACACAGGTGCCTGCCGACGGTGTGCGGCTGCAAGTGCCTTTGCAACGTATAGCCACCACCTCCGCCACCCATATCGGCTTTGTTACCGCGCTCGGGGCGGAAGACAAAGTGGTGGCTATGGCAACCCCGGCACTGGTATATAACCGTCCCAAGCAGCCCGTTGCCGATTTGGGAAACGATATGGATATCAACGTGGAAAGGCTGTTGCTGTCCCGACCGGATGCGGTGTTTGTCAGTGCTTACGGGGATAATATGCAGTATGTGGAGCGTATCCGGCAAGCCGGTATTCCCGTTATATATATGGTAGAATGGCGGGAGGAGAACCCTCTGGCACGTATGGAATGGATACGTATGACGGGAATACTGACGGGCAAGGCGGGAGAAGCCGACTCTGTGGTGCAGACCGTACGCAAAGCATACCATAAGGAACAGGCTGTCAGTCAAGCGATAGCCGAGCGGCGGACAATAATGTCCGGGGCTTCTTTCCGCGGGACATGGTATGTGCCGAGCGGCAGTACATATATGGGTAGATTACTCCGTGATGCGGGGGCGGACTATGCCTATTCGGACAGGCAAAGCGACGGCTCTATACCGCTCAGTACGGAACAGGCTCTGCAAGTGTTCGGCGATGCGGATGTCTGGGTAGGGTGCAATGCAATGACATTGGCAGATATGCGGCAGACTGATGAGAAGCAGACATGGTTCAAGGCATACAAGGAAAGGCGGGTCTATAATTTTTACCGCCGAGAGACGGATACGGGGGGGAATGATTTCTGGGAAACGGGTGTTGTCCACCCGGAATATATTCTTCGCGACATCCGCTATGCCCTCTATCCGGAGACAATGCCGGACTACGAGCCGATGTTCCTGCAACCGTTGAAATAAAAAAGAGACTGCCTGAATAACAGTTGTCGGACAGCCTCGTGGTTTTGAGAGATTTGACGGTCAAATGTCAACGTCCGGCGGCGGAGATTTTGCAGCGGGGAAACTATCGTATGAAACTTGTCCGTTGGCGCGGTTCGGGTTGCGGACGGTCTTCGGGACGCATACCACGGAGCATCCATGCCATATTGCGGGCAAGTGTACGCATTGTCTGCAAGCCCTCAAGGTCTTGTGCGGCTTCCCCCTTGGCGGCTCCGTGTACGCTGTTCCAGTACTGCGAAGGGACAACTGGCATATTGTTGATAGTGAAATACTTGTTCAGCCGGTCGAATGTGGCACTTGCTCCTCCCCTGCGGCATACTGCTACGGCCGCTGCGGGTTTGTATGCCAAGAGTGAGCCGCACGAATAGAACAGCCTGTCCAACAGGGCGCAGAGCGAACCATTGGGTCCTGCATAATACACGGGGGAACCGACAACCAGCCCGTCAATGCCTGCTTCCAATATCTCACGCAGGTGGTCATATACCTCATCACTGAAAGCGCAACGCCCTTTGTCAGCGCATGCACCGCAGGCGATACACCCGCGCATAGGGTATGTGCCAATCTGCACCGTTACGGTTTCTATTCCCTCTTTTTGCAGGATTTTCTCAACTTCAGCCAACGCAATACTTGTGTTTCCGTGCAACCGCGGACTGCCGTTTATCAATAATACTTTCATCTTTTCACTGTTTTCAATATTTCACCAAACAATAAACTCTCAACCTTTCACTTCGTTCACCAACTCCTTTCCTTCAACAAAGTCCTTGACGTTCTGCAGCGTAGTCGTGGCGATATTGGTCAGTGCCTCGCGAGTGAAGAAGGCTTGGTGGGAGGTGAGCAGCACGTTGTTGAAACTGAGCAGGCGTGCCAACGTGTCGTCCTCAATGATATTGTCGGATATGTCCTCGTAGAAATAACCGCCTTCCTCTTCGTACACATCCAAAGCGGCACAACCGATATGGCGGCTTTTCAGTCCCTGTATAAGTTCCTCCGTATCAATCAGTCCGCCACGCCCTGTATTGACTATCATCACGCCTTGTTTCATTTTGGAAATCGCTTCGGCGTTAATCATATAGTGGTTTTCGGGTGTAAGGGGACAGTGGAGCGAGATAATGTCCGCCTCACGGAGTAGCGTATCAAAATCCACGTATTCCAGCCCGTATTTCCCGGCAAAAACGTGGTCAGGGTAGGGGTCGTAACCGAGAATGCGCATACCGAACCCTTGCAGCAACTCAATCAGCACTTTGGCAATCTTGCCCGTACCGATTACACCGATGGTCTTGCCGTAGAGGTCGAATCCCATCAGACCTTGCAGCGAGAAATTTCCGTCGCGCGTACGGGTTACGGCGCGTGGAATGTGGCGGTTGACAGAAAGAATCAGTCCGAGCGTGAACTCCGCAATGGCGTGCGGCGAATAAGCGGGGACACGTACCACACGAATACCTGCCTGCCGTGCTGCGGATAAGTCCACGTTGTTGAAACCGGCACAGCGCAATGCAATCAGTTTTACGCCCAGACGTCCCATTTCTGCAATGATATCCGCTGTGAGCGGGTCGTTGACAAAGGCGCATACCGCAGTGGCTCCTTGTACGAGCATCACGTTATCCATCGTGGGGTGCGCCTTATAGTATTTGAGTTCAAACCCGAAACGGCTTTTGTCCTCTGCATCCAAACTGTCATTTACAGCGGAGAATGTCTCCTGGTCGTACTTTTTGGTACCGAAAAATGCTATTCTTGTCATAAGCGGGTATTTTTATGGTTCAACAATCTGCGGGCTATCCCTCAGGGTAAGGTCTGGGAAACCACAGGGAAAGGTGCTATTTGTTAATGGTGAGCAGTTGGTCTTCCATCAGGTAAACCTGTTCGAGCGGAACACCGTGTTCGACCAACTGTTGGCGGTCTGGGCGGAAGAGGGCGAAGAAAGCCTTGGCAGACTTGCACATCATACGTGCCTGACGGTAGTTTTCATAAGCCATCAGACGATCACCTCGTATAAAACAGCAGTGGGCATAGTTGATGTAGTCTATCGGAGTCGGTTGTTCTTCCACCAGATGGGTGGCGAGCCATTGCTCGGCTACCTCCAAGTCGTCCCACAGCAAGTCCATCTTGCCGATAGACAGGTAGGTCAGTTGTATGCGGCGTATGTTTTGCGGGTCTTCCCCCACAATGATATTATAGACCCATGTGTCGGGAAGCATAGTAACCAAACCTGCCATATACTCCCTCTCGCTATCCGGCATCCAGGATTCAATAGATGCCAGTTTGCGTTTTGGGTCGTCGTTTTCGTCAATGCCCAGCACCTCTCTGAGTGTATCGGGCATATCATCGGCGTTGAGTTCGCCTTTCGCCATAAGGTCGCGGATGTTCACTTTGCTGGAGCGCACCAATGCACAGAGTGTATCCAAGGCAAGCGAAGAATCGGTATCAATAGCCGCTGCAAAAGCGTTTTCTATAGCGGGAAAATAGTCGATACGCACATCATAGTGTGCCAATAGCAAAATGACGCTGCCTAATGCCTGATTGGCAATCACTTGATTTTCAGCACCGATAGCCTCAATCAATAACAGAATCGCTTCTTCGGAGAAACACTCGCGCAGGTTGGACGAGAGAGCGGCAATCGCCAAAAGAGCCTTTGCAGATTGTTCTGTGTCCTGCAATTGAGTGCGAATCCAATCGAAGTCCTCGGTCTGCATTTGCACGCACGATGAGAAATAGCGCATCACACTCTGCGGGTTGTTGCCGTTGAAACCGTGCATCTCGGGCGACAGCCCGCGTTTGATACGCATCTCGGCATAAATATCGTCTTCGAGACGGTATGCTTCGCCTGTCATCTCGTCCAAAAGGCGGTCACGATTGACATCGTCCATTGTGAGATAATAGTCGAACAGACTCTGATAATTCTGCTCCAACTGATCGATACGGTCGGCATAGACCACCAAACCCAACTCGGTTACCCACTGGCGCAAGATAACCAAACCGTGGTGCAGCATCCGTTCACCCAAGGCGCGTTCCAAAGTGTTCACCTGCGAGGACAAATCGTTTTTCTCTTTCTTTTCCATATATCAGTCGGTTAGGGAACGCAATGCGCAGCGTATCTCGGTTTGTATTGCATCGGAATTGGATACCAACGGCAGACGGAGACAGTTGGAGATTATGCCCTGTTCTGCAAGCACTGTTTTTATGCCGGATGGGTTGCCTTCCGCAAACAGCAGGTGTACCATCTGCGCATAACGGGCTTGCAGGGCGGAGTCTTTGTCGTATATGATTTTGCGAAAGACAGCGGGGAAAGCATTGCCTGCCACTGAAATTAGTCCGGACGCTCCCGCTTCCATCAGTTGGCAGGCGATACCGTCGTCGCCCGATATGACCAAAAAATCGGACGGGGCTTGCCGCAACAGGTGCTCTATCTGGGGTACATTTCCGCTCGCCTCTTTAATACCACAAACCTTGTCAGGGCGGGCAGAATGGATATGCAGAACCGTTTCGGGGGTGATATTCACGCCCGTGCGCCCGGGAACATTATATAGCAGTACAGGCACAGGCGATGCTTCTGCTATGGTGCAAAAATGCCGGTAGATACCCTCCTGCGAAGGCTTGTTGTAGTAGGGGCAAACTGACAGGATGGCAGTGAAATGCTCTGCCAGAACGGGGGCAAGACGGTGCAGTTCATCCACTACCCGTGCGGTGCAGTTGCCGCCCACACCCAATACCAACGGCAAACGTCCTGCTACCTTGTGAACAATAAATTCGCGCACGGCGGTCTTTTCATCATCGGTCAGTGTGGCAGCCTCGCCCGTGGTGCCGAGTACGACAATATAATCGGTGTCGCCTGATAATTGAATATCCAACAGACGGTCAAGTGCTTCATAATCAATGCTCAAATCGCTCTTAAAGGGCGTGATGAGTGCTGTGCCGAGACCATACAGGTCGGTCTGTGCGCGGTCGTATCTTTCGCGAATATCAGTCATTGCTTCGTATGGTTTCTATGTAATGTACTATCTGTCGGAATACAAATTCCGTACCATCCTCATTGGTCTGAAGCAGCATATTGTGTATGCCGTCTTCGTTTTTCGGAAAAAGTTTCTTGCCTGCCTTGAAACGGGCATTGGTGCAGTATGCGAGATAGCGCATCTGCAATAGTGGGCGTTTGGTCAAATCGATAAGCAGGTCGGTCGGTTCGGCTAATTGGTTGAGTACGTCTTTGTGCGGACGCCCGAAAAGGGAAAAATCTTTGCGGCAGAAAACCAATCCTTGTCCTGTTCGTTCCGGTCCGTTGGCGTAGGTAATCAATCGTACGGTCTTGCCTATGTTTTCCAATTGTCTGCAGCAGTCCGCAAGGGCTAAAGCCTCCTCGTCATCCGGTGCGGCTTCTGCCAATATACATACGCTCCGCACTTTTCCCCAATTCGGAAACCCGCCTTGTGCTTGCGGGTGTTTGCGGATGTAGCGTTCAAAAAGTCTTTCTTTCAGGCTCATACATTCTCTCCTATCATTTGCAAAAACTCTTCCTCGTTTACCAACCTGATGCCGAGTGCCTCTGCTTTTTTCAGTTTTTCTGGACCCATATTTTCACCCGCCAGAATAAAGGCGGTCTTTTTGCTTACGCTGCCTGTGTTTTTGCCGCCGTAGGCTTCGATGAAGGCTTTGTATTCGTCTCGGCTATGACGGGCAAATGTACCCGAAATAACGATAGATTGTCCTGCCAGTTTGTCCGAGGTCGGTGAGGTGTTTTCTTGGGACTCCATTTGCAGTCCGGCAGCCCGCAAACGGTCCACAATCTTTCTGTTGCGCTCGTCGGCAAAATAGGCGATGATGCTGTCGGCTATCTGGTCGCCGACATCCTCTACGGCAGTCAGTTGATCGTGCGTCGCCGACATCAGCAGGTCTATGCTCTGGAAACAGCGGGCAATTTTCTTTGCCGTCGTCTCGCCTACCATACGTATGCCGAGGGCAAACAGCACCCGCGCCCACGGCACCTGCTTCGATGCCTCTATGCCATTGAGGATATTCTGTGCCGACTTCTGTCCGAGACGTTCCTGTTGTGCCAAATCGTTGAGTGTCAGGTCGTATATGTCGGCTATATTGTGTAATAGCCCTTGGTCGTAGAGCAGAGCAATGGTCTCTTCGCCGAGACCGTCGATGTTCATCGCACGGCGCGAGACGAAATGCTCTATTTTGCCTTTTATCTGCGGCGGGCAGGTCATATCGTTGGGGCAACGCCACGCCGCCTCGCCCTCCACACGCACCAGCGGTGTACCACATTCGGGGCAGAGGGTGGGGAAAGTACTGTTTTTCGCAAGCCCCTCCTCTGGAGGAGTGGGAGAGGTCTCTTTCCCCACAATCTTCGGGATAATCTCTCCCCCTTTCTCTACCCAAACCATATCGCCCTCGCGGATGCCGAGAGAGCGGATAAAATCCTCGTTGTGAAGCGTGGCACGCTGTACAACAGTACCCGACAGTTGCACAGGCTCAAGGTTTGCCACAGGAGTTACTACCCCCGTGCGCCCCACCTGGTACGTAATCTTGTTGAGGCGTGTCAGTTGCCGCTCGGCTTGGAACTTGTAGGCGATTGCCCAGCGTGGGGTCTTGGCGGTATAGCCCAGTTCCTCCTGTTGTGCTATGCTGTTCACTTTCAGTACGATGCCATCGGTGGCTACCGGCAGGTTGCGCCGCTCGATGTCCCAATGGTTGATGTACTCCATCACCTCGTCAAGCGAGTGGCATACACGTATTGCATCGCTTATCTTGAATCCCCAGCGGCGTGCAATCTGCAAGCGGTCATAATGGGTGGTGGCGGGTAAGTCTTCGCCCAACATATAGTACAGGTAGGCATCCAATCCGCGTCGCGCCACCTCGCGCGGGTCTTGCAGTTTGAGCGTTCCCGAAGCCGCATTGCGCGGGTTGGCAAAGAGCGGCTCTTCCTGCGCCTCCCGCTCGGCGTTCAGCCGATCAAAGTTCTTCCACGGCAGCAGCACCTCACCCCGCATCTCAAAATGCGCCGGTATGTCTGCCCCCTCTACGTGCCACGGAATCGACCGTATGGTCTTGATGTTGTCAATCACGTTGTCGCCTTTCTGTCCGTCGCCGCGTGTAACGGCTTTGGTCAGTTGTCCGCGTTCGTACCAAAGGGAGATACTCAGCCCGTCGAATTTCAGTTCGCATACTATCTCTGCGTTCGCGGGCAGTTTGCGTATCCAGTCCTCCACCTCCTCCCGTGAATAGGTGTTCGCCAGCGAGAGCATAGGGTATTGGTGTACCACCTGCTCGAAACCTTTCTTTCCGAGGTCGGAACCCACATGCTGCGTGGGCGACTTGGGATCGAACATATCGGGGTAGCGTGCCTCCAAGTCCTGCAACCGCCGCATTTTTTGGTCAAACTCCTGGTCTGACATCGCGGGCTGGTTGAGAACGTAGTACTTGTAGTTCTGCTCCTCCAATTCCTTGCGCAGCGAGCGTATCTCTTCCCGCTCCGGTGCCTCTATTTCCGAAAACAAATCCATTTATTACTTATTCGATTTGGATTTATGTTAACAATTTATTTGTTTCTTTCTTTAATGTGGTGCGTATAGCACCGCAAAGCAAGTTTTGCTTTATAAGTTTTCATTATTTCACACGAGTATTACTGTGCTTGCAAGAACTTTTGATAATGTAAATCTAAAAATTCCCGTTTGGGATAAAATCTATTAGGTAGCATTATCTTCTGCCCATTCAGGTTGTTCAAATACAATTTGAAATTCTGTTCTTCTATGTCACTCAACATCTTTTCAGAGATAACTATCTTAAAGTCCGGTGTTATTCCCAATAAGTGTTTATCGTATGCTTTGTGAAATAAGACATTGAGACATAATCCATTTTCTGGATTTGTTCTATTGGTATTATCTTCTGCCCAATCTACAATATGGCAGGACTCTAATAATTCTGGAGTATTGATACCAGAAATGCAACAGCGAGAATTGTAGGAACTTAATACGGCAGACCGAAAAAAAGATTGGTTTACCCGCTGCTTTACAATGGCTATACGTTCTTTTCCTTCTGGCAGATTGGTTGTATCTATATTGGCAACATCCTCTACATTACGCTGTGAGAACTTGGCGATTAGGCATTCGCTTTCATACGCCAATTTATCGGGATTGGCATAGAATTCATCCCATACCTCTTGTTCTATTTTTGCCCCATGTACCAATCCTGTTATCCCCTGTGCTTTTAGCATCGGATCCAATCGCCCTAAATTCCCGATCTTCATATTTAATGCACTTGGACTTCGTCTCAGGATTTTTGCATACTTTATGACAACAGGGTTCGTTTTGCTACTCTCCTTGAATGGAATCTTGCAATATACATTAAATGCAATTATGGTTTCGTCTCTTGTCCAATTCTTTTCCATAGAGTAGTAATTTTTAGTTTATAGTTTTCGTTTTCTGCTGTCTTATTTCTCCATTTTCTTGCTGATTTGCGGCATAGGGATTTCTTGTTTCGAACTCACATTATGTTGTTATCTGTTGTTTAATAGTTGTTGTAAGTTGTTGACCTACAAAGTCTTTCGTTATATAGAACTCACGTCATGTTGGTTAGAAAACTATGGTACAATGATTTTGCGTTGGTAGGTCTGTCCCCCGCTATATACATATACGATGTACACGCCCGATGTAGCGGGGACGGGTAGGGTGTAGGGCGTGCTGTCAATGTCGCCTTGCTCCACAAGCCACCCATGTGCTGTATAAATGGCGTAGTAACTCTTATCGTTCGCGTGATAGGCATTGTATATCGTTATATAGTCACTGAAAATCAGCATCTGCGTACCGTCGTTATCTACAATGCCAAAATTGTTCACTATCGGATCGGTGCTTGCGGCTGCTAATGTGCTGTCTAATGCCAAACCCACCAACACAGGGTCGTGGTCGCTGTAGCGGAACATGGTTTGGTCATTTGATTTGTCGTAGGTGTAGTCGTCCGATTCGTCGGAATTGATATGGTACGCCGCCATGCCCGTGATTTGCGGACGCAAAGTGGTATTGCATATGGCGTGGTCAAGATACCCCGCCTGCCCGTGGAACGTGTAACTATAACTCGTGTCGCCGTGGAAAGCACGGTGCAGGTCAATCATACCCGCAGTGGCAAAAATGGTAATCGGGTCTTCTTTGGCGTAGGCATTCAAGTCTCCCATAACAAGCAGGTCACTCTCGTGGAACTGCGGACGGATTCTGTTGTATTGATTGATAACCGATTTCGCCTCCATCGTGCGCGAGTAGTTGAAAGTTCCCTGCCCGTCGCCTTGGTCGGCATCGGAACCCGAACCGCTGCCCGACTTGGCCTTGAAATGGTTGAGCGAAAAGAAAAACACCTCCCCAGTCTCTATCTCTTGGAAAGCCTGTATCTTCTTGCGGTTCATCACACGCTCGTTGTTGCTGTAGA
>DGIN01000069.1 GCA_002387325.1 Bacteroidales bacterium UBA4621
CCGAAAGATTGCTTCTTCAATTATTTTCCCTAACTTTGCACAAAATTGCATTTGTTATTGGACAGTACAGCAAGTGCAAACTTAATGTGGTAATTTTAAGCAGCAGGTGCGCAAGTTGCAGATGTCAATTATTTTTAGTATCTTTGCACGCTAATTTGCGTATATGTGTTCATACGGGAAATATATGGCATTGTGTGTGTGCTTACTCTTGGGAATACGGGGGTATGCGGTTTCCCCTACCCCCTTTATAGCAGACGGGGTTACAGATACTATGCGCATAGAGACAGGCGTAACAGCAGAGGCTGCAGACACTGCAAATACAGACAATATAGGCACTACAGAGGTTACAGGTGTATCGGACACAATAGAGGGCAGTACGCAAAATACGGAACCAGTGCAGAAAAAGAGCAATATCAATGCTCCAGTTGATTATGTGGCGAACGATTCAATAGTGCTGATGGGTAATGGTACTGCATATTTACATGGTGAGTGCGATGTCAAGTATGAACAAATGGAACTGACCGGTGAGTATATCCGTGTACATTTGGACAGCAGTCAGGTATTTGCGCAAGGCGTGTTAGATACGACAGAGGGTGAATGGGTAGGGTGTCCTGTGTTCAAAGACGGCAAAGACAGTTATGAATCAGACCAAATAACATACAATCTGAAGACGCAGAAAGGCTTTATCCGAAAGGTGGTTACGGAACAGGGCGAAGGCTATGTGATAGCCGACAAGACAAAAAAAATGGAAGGCAACACGATGATGATGGGCGGGGGAATGTACACTACATGCGACCAGCACGACCACCCTCACTTCTATCTGAAGATGACCAAAGCCAAAGTAGTACCGGGCGAGTATATCGCTACGGGACCTGCGTATATGGTGGTAGGCGATGTGCCTGTGCCATTGGCTATTCCGTTCGGTTTTTTCCCTTTTACGAACCAATATTCAAGCGGTCTGATTATGCCGAACTTCGGTGATGACGGTACGCGCGGACTGTACCTAAGCGGTATCGGGTACTATTTCGCCATCAACGACTATATGGATTTGCAGGTAACGGGCGACATCTATACACGCGGAACGTGGGCGGTACGCGCACAATCCAAATACATAAAAAGGTACAAATTCAACGGCAACATCAGTATCAACTACCGCAATGATGTAACGGGTGAAAAAGACCTGCCGAACTACTCGAAAGCGACCAATTTCAGCATTCAATGGACTCACTCTCAAGACTCGAAGGCCAATCCATACAGCACTTTTTCGGCGAGTGTGAATTTCTCAACGAGCGGCTACAACCGCAGCAATATCAACAGTTACTACAACCCTCAGTTGAACTCGGAGAACACCAAGAGTTCGACCATCAACTATACCCAGCGTTTCCCCGACAGTCCGTGGAACCTGAGTTTGAGTGCGGCAGTAACGCAGCGTACAAAAGACTCTACTCTCTCGCTCACGTTGCCCGAACTGAGCGTGAATATGAGCCGCATTTATCCTTTCAAGCGCAAGAAACCTGTTGGAAAGGAAAAATGGTACGAAAAAATCAGTATGAGTTATTCGGGCAACGGTCGTATTGCGGTAAATAGCATAAAAGAAAATCAGTTCCTGCATTCCGATTTTTTGCGCGACTGGCAGACGGGTTTGAAGCATTCGATACCTATCTCGGCTTCATTTATGCTGTTCAAATACCTGAGCGTTACGCCAAGTATCAATATGACCGACCGTATGTACTTCCAGCGTATCGACCAGACTTGGGACGAGCAGGAGCAGCAACTGCAACGCGATACGACCAACGGATTTTACAACGTATTTGATTTCAATGTGGGCATTTCGCTCTCTACCAAACTATATGGTTTCTATACACCGAGCAAAAAACTGTTTCCGAAGAGCAAAGTGGAGAAATTCCGCCATGTGCTGACTCCTACGCTCAGTTTCAGTTACCACCCCGATTTCGGCAATTCGTTTTGGGGTTATTACGGCAGTTACGACCAACCCGTTTACGGTACGGAAACAGATCCAGAGACAGGCAAAAAGATACAGAAAACAGACGATGCGGGCAACCCGCTGGTGGTACATCAGACCTATTCGCGTTTCAGCAATGGGATTTACGGTAATGCCAGTCAAGGGGCTGCAGCCGCATTAAGTTTCAGTCTCGGCAACAATCTTGAAATGAAGATTGTCAACAAAGAGGATACTACGGGCAAGAATCCGTTCAAGGTGGTGAGTCTGATTGACAATTTCAGTATTTCGGGCGGATATAATTTCATTGCAGACTCGATGAACTGGAGCAATTTTGCAGTAAACCTACGTATTAAAATACCGAAAGTGAATTACACGATTAACCTCAGCGGTCAGTTCGATCCATATATGTACGAACTTAATGCACTCGGCACGCCCGTACGCACGAACAAGCAGTATTGGAGCAACGGACGCTTTCCGCATTTTTTGGGTACAAGCACAAGTTTGAGTTACACTTTCAACAACCAGACGTTCCGCCAATGGTTTGACAAGGATAAAAAGAAAAAAGACAGCCGGAGCAATGGCCAAAATATGGATGACATCACCGTAGGCGATGACGGTTTGGCTACCAACGGCAAACTGAATACCGACAAGAAAGGCAACAGCAAACAGGAAGTGGACGACGGGTATGTAAAGACCGATATTCCGTGGAGTCTGTCAGTCAGTTACTCGGTGCGATACGGTGCAGGCAGCGAGTTCGACTACGACAAAATGTACTACAAGATGATCTTTACCCACAATCTCTCTTTCTCGGGCAGTTTGGGTTTAGGACAGGGGTGGAAAGTGAGTGCCAGTACAAGTTACGATTTCCGTGCCAAGAAGTTTGCGAGTGCTAATTTCAACGTGAGCCGCGACCTGCACTGCTGGAATATGACAGCCAGTTTCGTGCCGTTCGGACCGTATAAAAGTTACACGTTTCACATCGGAGTGAATGCCTCAATGCTGGCAGACCTGAAATATGACAAATCCAGTACCCAAAGCACGAATGCACGGGTAAACTGGTGGTAGACAGTTCCAAAGACATTGCACCTCCAACCTCCCCAACCCCTCCAAAGGAGGGGCTTGCAGAACGGGGAAACGTGAAGCCAACAACGCAGAGCCACTAACGTTCGCAAAGCGAACCAATAACACGAAGTAAAAATATGAAAATTGAAAATCAGAAAGTAGTAAAAGCCATCTATGAGATGTATATTGATGGCGAAGACGGTAAGGAAGAGATGATTGAGAAAGCCACTATCAAGACCCCGTTGGTGTACTGCCAAGGCGAGGGAATGATGTTGCCGAAGTTCGAAGAAGCCCTTGCTGGGTTGGAATCCGGCGACAAGTTCGATTTTCGTCTTACCCCGCAAGATGCCTATGGCGAATATGACGAGGCAGGATTGATGGAACTAGACAAGCACCTCTTCTACAACGCCGACGGTGAGTTCGACTCCGACCGTGTCTATACAGGCAATATCATCCCGATGAAAACCACAGACGGGCAGATTGTAAATGCACAGGTAGCGAAGGTGTCGCCGCTCAAAGTTACGATAGACCTCAACCACCCGTTAGCAGGTGAGAACCTGCATTTTGTCGGCGAGATAGTGGAGGTACGCGATGCCGATCCTGCCGAATTGGAGGCTATCCGTCATCACGGATGCGGCGGTTGCGGCAGTAACTGCGGGGACGGTTGCAACAAATGCGGCAACCACAGTTGCAGCGAATGCGGAGAGTAAATGACCTCCCCCCTCCCAAAAAAAGGAGGGGCTTACAAAAACGGTAACGCGTAGCCAATAACACAACGCCATTAACGCGAAGCCAACAACGTTCGCGTAAGCGAACCAATCATATAATCATTAACGCTCGCGCAAGCGGGCCACAAACATAAAGTAATTATGGCAAATATCTTAGCCATCGTAGGTCGTCCTAATGTTGGGAAATCGACCTTATTCAACCGCCTGACGGGAACAAGGCGGGCAATAGTGATGAACACCGCAGGTACGACACGCGACCGCCAATACGGCAAAGCCGAGTGGTGCGGCAAGGAGTTTTCTGTAATTGATACCGGAGGTTGGGTAGTCAACTCTGATGACACTTTTGAGAGCGAAATCAACCGTCAAGTGGATTTAGCCATTCGCGAAGCGGATGTGGTACTCCTTGTAGTGGATGTGAATGAAGGCGTTACCCAGTTCGATATGGAGGTAGCCCACCTGCTCCGCCAAGCAGGGAAGCCGACCGTACTCGGAGTGAACAAAGTGGATACCTTTGAGATGCAATACGGTGCACCGGAATTTTACAAATTAGGTCTCGGAGAGCCGTTTATTCTCAGTGCGGAGAACGGTCTCGGTACGGGAGACTTGTTAGACGAGATATGCTCCCGCTTCAAGAAAGACGACACTGTGGAGGAGATAGAAGATCTGCCGCGTTTCGCTATTGTCGGGCGACCGAATGCGGGCAAATCCAGTATATTGAATGCGTTTATCGGCGAGGAGAGGACCATCGTAACCGATATACCGGGTACAACGCGCGACAGTATCTATACCCGCTACAACAAGTTCGGCAAGGATTTTTACCTTGTGGACACTGCGGGTATCCGCAAAAAGGCGAAAGTGAACGAAGACCTTGAGTATTACTCGGTGGTGCGTTCTATTCGTGCTATAGAAAACTCCGATGTCTGTATCTTGATGATAGACGCCACCCGCGGCATTGAGGCACAGGATTTGAATATCTATTCCATTATTCAAAAGAACAAAAAAGGGTTGGTGGTTTGTATCAACAAATGGGATTTGGTAGAGAGCAAGACCAATGCGGACATCAAGGCTTATGAGGCGGCTATCCGCGACCGTATTGCACCGTTTACGGATTTCCCCATCATCTTCACTTCCGCACTCACCAAGCAGCGTATCTTCAAGGTGATGGAGACGGCACTGCACGTCTATGAGAACAAGAACAAGAAGATACCGACGGCGCAGCTGAACGATAAGTTTCTACCGCTCATTGAGAACTACCCGCCCCCTGCCACCAAGGGCAAGTACATCAAAATCAAATACTGCACACAGTTGCCAAACACACAAGTGCCTACGTTTATTTTCTTTGCCAACCTGCCACAGTATGTGAAAGAGCCGTACCGTCGTTTCCTTGAGAACAAACTCCGTGAATGGTGGGATTTCAACGGCACCCCCGTCCAGATATTCATTCGCGCAAAATAAGAATACTTTTTTTCCGCAAATCTAAAGTTTACCGGACAGTAATACTTTTTTTCCTATACCGCAAAAGACAGCCCGACAAATACAGGCAGTCTTTTGCGGTGTATACGCCCCGTTGACCGCTGGCTAACCGCAGAAGAATATAATAAGCAGTTGACCTGCCATCACGCGGAGGAAAGTGGTGAACGGATAGACGGTAGCATAGCAAACGGAGGCTTGGTCGTTGCTCGAAGAGAGACTCTCTGCATACGCCAGAGCGGGAGCCGCAGTCATAGCACCGGCCAGCAGACCTATGACTTTGAAATAATTGAGATGCATAGCCTTGTACGCCACAATACCAATGACAAGCAACGGTATCATTGTGATGATAAATCCATAGAATATCCACATATAGCCCCCTGCCAGAATCGTATCTACGAAATGTTCGCCCGCTTCCAAACCGAGTGCCGCCAAGAATAGTGTCAGACCGACCTGCCGAAGCATCATATTTGCAGAAGTAGTGGCAAAAGTAACCATATTGTAATAAGGACCGAACCGCCCGATGAGAAGTGCGACAATAAGCGACCCGCCCGCCAGCCCGAGACGGAATGTCTGGTTCAAACCGGGAATAGGGATTGGCAGAATACCAAGCAGAACTCCCATCGTGATGCCCAAAAAAACAGGCAGGAGATTTGGCAAATCAAGGCGTTTCAATTCATTGCCGAATGTTTCTGCCACACGTTGCACATCGGCTTTGTCCCCCACCACAATTAGACGGTCGCCCAGTTGTAGCATCAGTTCCGGAGTAGCAAGCAGGTCAATGCCCGCACGGTTGACACGCGTGATGGTAGCATGGTACTGCGAACGGAGGTGAAAAGATTCGATACGCTTGCCATTGCACTCGGAACGCGTAACGGCGATGCGGCGGGAGATAAGATGGTCGGAATTTTCCTTGCTGGAGAAACTGTAATTTTTGACAGGACCCAATAGGCGGAGTGAATCTATGTGCTGCTTGTCGGTAAGTACACGAATGATGTCCCCATTGCCGAATGTGGTTTGGTCGCTGACCAATTCGTCTGTGCCATTCGGTCGGATGACACGGCTAACCACCATCTTGATAGGGCATATATGCTGCAGTTGGCTGACATTCAGCGTATCGATTTGCGGGTTTTGAAGGGTTATATCCACACAAACAGGCTTTTCATCCTCCTCTTTGTTGTCGTTTTCTTCTTGCAGGCGGTTTTCCTCTTGCGGCAATTTGACCCGCAAACATAGACGGATAATTTCAAAAGCCAATATCGTACCGACGATACTGAGCGGGTATGCCACGGCATATCCCGTTGCTACATTTGGCGATACATATCCCAGTATATCGCTGCACGCCTGCTGCACAGCCGCCAAAGCAGGCGTACTCGCCACTGCTCCCGACAGGACACCGTCAAGGGTATCCATCCCCAGATCTGTTGAATAGTACAGAGCAATGGTACAAAGACAGCCCAACAATACAAAAGCGGTGGCTAACAAGTTGAGTTTCAGGGCGCCTCGCTTGAACGGCGAGAAAGATGGTCCGACTTGCAGACCGATGGAATAAACGAAAAGAATAAGTCCGAAATCGTTGGCGAAATGTGCCACATCGGGTTTGATATGAATACCTATAGCAGACACCGCAATACCGACAAAAAGCACCCACGTAACGCCTAATGAGAAATGCCCGACACGGGCGTGTTCACCAAGCCACAAACCAAGTGTTATCACCAAGGTCAGCACCAATATCGATTGGGTGATTGTCGGCGTTAAAAACAGTTGTTCTATTGCGTGCATATTTGATATGAAATGTCAAAGCCATTAAGAAACTATGTAAATTCAGACCCTCATTACGATGAGTCATAGTTTCTCATTCTTCTTTTTCCAGCAGGCGGAGCATTTTAACAAGTGCGCAGGTGCAGGCACGGTCGGTAACCTGCTCACGCAGTTTTCCCAAATGAAGACATTCGGCAGTTGTGCCATCGGGCGTTGCCCACCCTATCCAGACCGTGCCGACCGGTTTCTCTGCCGTTCCACCGCCCGGACCGGCAATACCGCTGGTAGCAATAGCATAATCCGTACCGCATAACCGCCGAGCCCCTTCCGCCATCTCGCGCACCACCTGTTCGCTGACTGCACCGTATCTGTCAAGATTAGACTGACTAACCCCTAATACGTTGTGTTTTACACTGTTGTCATACGCCACTACCGAACCAAAATAGAAAGCCGAACTGCCTGCGTGCTTATTGAGTAAAGCAGCGAGTTTGCCGCCCGTACAGGATTCCGCAGTGGAAATGGTTTGATGACGTGCTTTGAGGATTTCTCCCAAATGAACCTCAAGCGGAATATCATCGGTTTCCACCAGATAGTTGTGTACAAGTTCAATGAGTTGCTGCTGTTGTGTCTCCATTTCTGCCGCTGTGGCTTCCCCATACGAACTCAAGCGCAGACGGATGGTGCCATCCTTGGGTAGATAAGCAAGATGTATCGTCTCCGGCAGTGCATTTTCCCACGATTCAAGCAAAATAGCCAGAGCCGACTCCGAGATACCCGAAACAAGGATAGTACGGTGGATGATGTTGCCTTGCGGGTGTATATGACGCAAGATGTAGGGCATAATCTGCTCATTCATCGCTATTTTCATCTCGTATGGTACACCGGGCATAGCAAACAGCATTTTTTCCCCTTTTCGGAATACCATCAGCGGAGCACTCCCTACTCTATTGGGAAGGATTTCTGCCGATTGAGGTACAAGCCATTGAGTGGCAGTCAGGCGGTTGAGTACTTCTGGACGCTCCCTGTACAAATCATATATATGTTCGCGCACATGGGTGTCTTCAACCAATGCAGTACCGAAATACTCACACAGGACGTGCTTGGTGATGTCGTCTTTCGTTGGTCCCAGTCCGCCTGTCGTCATCACGATGTCCGCCCGCCGGAAAGCCTCGTTTATAGCGGTTAGGATATGTTGGCGGTCATCATGGATCGAAGTGATTTGGTGGAGCGAAATGCCATTCTCATTCAGCCGCTCTGCCATCCAAGCCGAATTGGTATCAACCACTTGCCCGATGAGCAGTTCGTCGCCTATAGTGATTATTTCTGCGTGCATTGTTTGTTCCATTCAGTAGCGGTTAGACATAACTCATCATACCATTGTTGCCCGAAACGGCGGATGAGCGGTTCTTTGAGAAACCGGTATATCGGCAGATGCAATTTCTTGCCGAGTTGGCGGGCACAATGGCAGATGTCCCAGCGATGGTATTCCAATCCAACCATATCTCCCACTCTTGACAAACGGATGGGATAGAGATGGCAGGATATGGGCTTTTTGAAGTCTATACGCCCCGCATTGTATGCTTTTTCTATGAGACAGTAGCACCAACCGTAGTGGTCAGTACGGGCGAATACACAATCTTTTCCGTTAACAATAGAGGTAACACGTTCACCGGACTGGTCGTTGTAAGCAATTCCCTGTGCTTCGACCACTGCACGTGCCTCTTTGGTCATATCCGGCAATAACCCAGGCAGTATCTCGTTTATTTTCTGTTCTTCTTCCGGTTCGACAGGGGCGCCTGCATCGCCTTCGATACAGCAGCCCCCATGACAATTATCCAAATCGCAACAGAAATCTTTGTCCAATATGTCGAGACTTACCAACGTATTTTGTATCAAAAACATACCTTTTCTCTTTGGGACTGCAAAATTACTGCTTTTTTCCCATATACGCAACGTGGATTTTTTTGTTTTGCAGTCTTTTCGATACCATTTTGCCGACTTATTGTGCTTTTTCCCGCTTGTGCTGTTACTGTTTTGATGCGTTTGCCCTGAAATAAAATAGGTATTGCCACATACCATAGAATCTTCCCCCTCTTAAAAATATACACTTTATGCAATATTCAAAATGCATAAAGTGCATAAAAAGCAGGCTTATCGTATCGAAAAAAGCCTTTTCTTTCTACGTCCTTTCTACGTCCTTTCTACGT
>DGIN01000055.1:0-11981 GCA_002387325.1 Bacteroidales bacterium UBA4621
CAAGCCTTTTCTTTCTACGTCCTTTCTCCGTCCTTTCTACGTCTTTTCTACGTAATGGGTATATGTAGGTACGGAAAGTGCATAAACTGTATATTTTTAAGGAGGGGTATTATGCTTGCAGAGAATAAAAAAACGATTCTGCACAGATATTGGCAGGCATTGTCTTTACCCGGAACTATCCGGTTTTGATGCGGTTGCAACGGAAAAAAGTTTTTTAGTTTGCACATACGCAAAAAAAAATGTAACTTTGCACGTTATTAAAATCTGTTGGAGTGAAACCAATCAAACTGTTTTTGACCGATGTGGACGGGTGCATGACCGACGGGGGTATGTACTACAGTGCCAACGGCGATGAGATGAAGCGGTTTTGCGTGTACGATGGTATGGGTATCGTGCTGCTCCGTAAGGTGGGTATTCCGTGCGGCATACTCACCAGTGAGACCACCGAGATAGTCGCCCGCCGTGCCCGGAAACTCGGTATGGAGTACCTCAGAATGGGAGTCGGCAGCCAGGTGGCAACGGGGCGGCAGACCAAATTGGAAGCAGCACAGGAGATTTGCAACGAGTTGGGCATCACCTTGGATGAGGTCTGCTTTGTCGGCGACGACATCAACGACATAGACCTTCTGTCTCACGTAGGCACTGCGGTTTGCCCCGCCAATGCAATGCGGCAAGTAAAAGATATTCAGGGTATTACCATTCTTACACATCAAGGCGGCGATGGGGCTATACGCGAGATATGCGAGATGATACTGGCAAACAGATGATCCGCACATTGTATGACCGAATTTGACTACTACATACAGCAAGGCGAGTCGTCTCAGCGCGAGAAAGCGGAGGCGTGGGCTGTAGCCATCGGTCTGCAAGATGTGGACGGGCTGAAGCCGTCGCAATACTTGGTCGAAACTGCCCGCAAGCATATTGAGGGCAAAGTGAATTATGAGGAGGCAAAGCGGTTGGTTAATTCGTACTATGAAACCCTGCCGGCTTCCGAACTGAATGCCGATACCGAAGAAGCGGACAAAGTGGCTCTGCATATCACGCAAGTGCTTTCGGAACGCACTTTCACTTTCTCACCTGCCGAATTAGCCAATATCCACAGACGCCTTTTCACCGGTGTATTGCCCCATGCGGGAAGATACAGAGATGTAAACATCACCAAGAAAGAATGGGTACTCAATGGCGATACTGTGCTATACGCCTCGTGCGACTCCATCTCGGCAACCTTGGCATACGATTTCGGGCAGGAAAAGCAATTCTCGTATGCCCGTCTGTCCAAAGATGAGATGATTGCCCATTTCTCGAAATTCATCAGCGGGATATGGCAAATACATCCGTTCCGAGAAGGCAACACGCGAACGACAGCGGTTTTTGCCATCAAGTATCTGCGCAAATTGGGCTATCGTGTTACCAATGAGCCGTTTGCAGACAATGCCAAGTATTTCCGCAATGCGTTGGTACGCGCCAACTACCAAAACTACGAGAAAGGCATCGAGGAAACCACCGGGTTCTTGGAGTTGTTTTTCCGCAATGTGCTATTAGGCGAACAACACCCGCTCAGAAAACGCCATCAACATATCGATTGGAAACAAATAGCATCGTCTTTTGGTTCGGAAAAAAGTTCGGAGAAACAGCAAACAGGTACGGAGAAAAGTTCGGAGAAAATACTGCGAATAATGACGGAGCATCCGACTATCACTACTGCCCTATTAGCCCAAGAAATAGGCATAAGCACCCGTGCTGTTGATAAACAAATTGCGAAACTAAAAGCCTTGGGGCAACTGCAACGTGTAGGAGCCGACAAAGGCGGGTATTGGAAAGTAGTCAAATGACCAACATCGCCGTCATATTAGCAGGAGGAACAGGCAGTCGCGTAGGGGGCGGGCTGCCCAAGCAGTTGCTGCCGTTGAAGGACGGGCGGAGCATATTGGAACACTCGGTCGAGGCATTTGAGCAGGCGGCATGTATAGACGGGATTGGTATCGTTATGCACCCCGATTATATTGCGTGCGCGGAAGAAATGCTGCTCCGCAACGGCTGGCAGAAAGTGGCGTTTATCATCGCCGGAGGAAAAGAGCGTTGGGAATCAAGCGTCAATGCCATTCGGGAGATTGAACGAAGAATAGGAGTATCTATCCTCCAACCAACCAATAATAAGCCTATAACAAATATCCTTCTTCACGATGCGGCACGCCCGTTTGTAAGCGCACGTATCATTGAAGATGTCTGCAAGGCGTTGGAGACCCACGAGGCAGTAACGGTAGCCATCCCCGCCACGGACACGATGTACACTGTCTCGCAGGGTGCAGATGGTGCAATCGTGCAAAACATTCCCCTGCGGGCTACTCTGATGTGTGCCCAGACCCCGCAGGCGTTCCGTTTGGAAACCATAGCCGCAGCCTATCGCTATGCCTTGCAAGACCCGCACCTGCAAGCCACCGATGACTGCGGCATTGTCCACCGCTACCTGCCCGATGTCCCTATTCACATCGTGCAAGGCGACCCCGCCAACCGCAAGATAACCTACAAAGACGACCTATAACCATTCAATTCGGGACACGGTGTGTCCCGAATTGAAAACAAGATAAAGTAAGTATTAAACAGACAACCAACAACATATATGCAAGCAATCATTTTAGCGGCAGGAATGGGCAAACGTCTCGGCGATCTGACCAAGGGCAACACCAAATGTATGATTGAGGTCGGCGGCGAGACGCTCATCTCGCGGTTGCTCCGTCAATTAGACCGCCAGCACCTCTCGCGCATCGTGATGGTCATCGGCTACAAGGCGCAGGAACTGCGCGACTACCTCGCCACACTCCCCACCGCCACGCCCATCAAGTTCATCGAAAACACCATATACGACAAGACCAACAACATCTACTCCCTCTACATGGCGAAGGACTACCTCTGCGCCGAGGACACCCTGCTATTCGAGTCCGACATCATTATGGAGGATGCCGTCATCGACAAACTGGTCCATCACCCCTATCCCAATCTCGCCCTCGTGGACAAGTTCGAGAGTTGGATGGACGGCACCGTTGTCACCTTGGACAACGAAAACCGCATCCTGCGTTTCATCCCCAACTCGCAATTCCGCTACGAGGAGATACCGCTCTACTACAAAACCGTCAATATCTACAAGTTCTCGCGCGACTTCTCCACCAATATGTACGTGCCGTTCCTCGAGGCGTACTGCACGGCATTGGGGCGCAACGAGTACTACGAGCAGGTGCTCCGCGTCATCACTATGCTGGACAATTCGGGTATGCGTGCCTTGCCTCTCAACGGCGAGCAATGGTACGAAATCGATGATATTCAGGATCTTGACATCGCCGAGTCCATCTTCACCGACCGCCAATACGACCTCCTCTGCGCCCGCTACGGCGGCTATTGGCGTTATCCGCACATCTTGGACTTCTGCTACCTCGTCAATCCCTATTTCCCCAATCAACGTTTGCAGGACGAACTCTCTGCCAACTTCACGCGTCTGCTCACCGAGTACCCGTCCGGACAACGGGTAAATAACTTGCTGGTAGCCAAAGATTTCGGCGTCAAACAAGACTACATCACCGTCGGAAACGGAGCCGCCGAGTTAATCAAAATACTATCCGAGCAGGTTCTCGGCAAAGTAGGCGTTATCCGTCCCACTTTCGAGGAGTACCCCAATCGGCTGATGCCCGAACAAGTAGTTGTATATCAGACCGCTGCGCCCGATTTCTCCTACACGGCGGACGACCTGATGACCTATTTTGCCGACAAGAATATCTGGTCGCTTGTGCTTATCAATCCCGACAACCCATCGGGCAATTATATCCCTTACGCCGACTGTCTCCGCCTCATAGAGTGGTGCCAACAGCGTGACATCGTGCTTATCTTGGACGAGAGTTTCATTGATTTCTCCGACGAGCACCCCACTTTCCTCAACAACGACCTACTGCAACGCTTTGACAAGTTGGTCGTTATCAAGAGTATCTCCAAGTCGTATGGCGTTCCCGGACTGCGTCTCGGCGTGTTGGCAACCGCCAACCAATCGCTGATGACCCATATACGCCACACCACGCCGATATGGAACATCAACTCCTTCGCCGAGTTTTTCCTCCAAATCCTCGGCAAATACGAGCGAGCCTACCAACAGGCGATGGACGATTTCCGCACCGAGCGCACGCGCTTTGTCGGGCAGTTGCACACCATTCCTTATCTCCGTGTCCTGCCTTCCGAAGCCAACTATGTGCTCTGCGAGTTGCTGCCACCCCGCACGCCCCGCGAGTTGGCAGTCCAACTCCTCAAACAGCACAATATCCTCATCAAGGACTGCTCTGCCAAGTGCCACGGCAACTATATCCGCTTGGCAGTCCGCAACACCGAGGACAACGACCAACTGCTCAACGCCCTGCGACAGACCCGCGAATAACCCGCGATAGACCCTCGAATAAATCTCGGATAAACATCGTGTCAAGAGTAGGTGATTCAGCAAGGGATACGCAAGGGATGAGCAAGGGATAGAAAACGAATAATAGCAATATATGGAAAGTATGCACGCAATAAAACGAATATGTATCTGTGGCGGTGGCGGATTGGGGCACACCTGTGCCGCTGTGTTGTCGTCCAAACCGGACATGGAGGTATCTCTCTACACCCAACGTCCCGAGCAATGGCAGCATACTTTTCTTGTGCACACCCCTGACGGGCAAGACCTCCACGGACATCTTGTCCATATCAGCAACAATCCGCAAGACCTTATTCCTCAAGCGGATATGGTATTGTTGTGCCTGCCTGCTTTTTTGGTTGAACAAACTATCGCAACTATTCGCCCATACCTACAACCAAACACCATTGTTGGAGCGATTGTCGGCAACTCAGGTTTCTTTATATTCTGCCATAACCTGCTGCCAAACACGACGAAACTATTTGCTTTCCAACGTGTTCCATTCATCTCACGTGTTATCAACTATGGCAAAGAGGCAAGTCTGTTAGGCTATAAAGACCGGCTTCTCATCGCTACCGAGAACATAGCGGACAATGCTGCTTTTGGCAACGAGATTGCTTGCTTGTTCGGCACTCCGACCGACCTGCTTGACTCTTTCTATGAAGTCACGCTGAGCAATAGCAATCCTATCTTGCACACGGGGCGTCTCTATACGCTTTGGAAAGACTGGGACGGCACGCCCTATGCAAGCAATCCGCTCTTCTATCACGATTGGACGGACGAAGCCTCTGCCTTGGAGATAGAAATGGACAAGGAGTTCTTTGCCCTGTTGGATGTTTTGCAGGTCAATACACAGCACATTGATACGCTGCTACATCACTATGACTCCGCCGATGCCCACTCTATGACTGCCAAACTGCGCAGCATAGAATCGTTGTCTGCAATCCCATCCCCTATGAAACAAGTCCCCAATGGTTGGGTACCCGATTTCGCAAGCCGCTACTTCACCGAGGATTTCCCCTTCGGACTCCGCTTCATCTACGAACTCGCCCACCAACACCACATCCCCTGCCCCAACATAGACAAGGTATACACTTGGGGACTCAAACAAATCATTAAAGCGCAATAAGGATATGAACCTGCAAGAAGAATATAGAAGCGGCTACTTAGTATCCACGCAAACAAAAAAAGTCTGGAACGTAGAACTCCAACTGCTTTCCAAGTTATTGGAAGTCTGCAACAAGCACAACCTCCACGTATGGGCGGATAGTGGCACGCTCCTTGGTGCCGTACGCCACCAAGGCTTCATACCCTGGGACGATGATATCGATGTGGCTATGCCGCGAGAAGACTACGAACAACTGAAACGCATTGCGCCAACCGAGTTCCAAGAACCCTATTTCTTTCAGTGCGCTTATACCGACAAATACGTGCGCGGACACGCACAACTGCGCTACAACGGAACTACTGCCATACTGCCATCTGAAATAGGAGTCCCTTTCAACCAAAGCATATTCATCGACATTTTTGTATTGGATATGCTACCAAAAGACAAACAAGAGCAGTGGAACATTATGTGGAAAACTGAACTTATGCGCAAAGCCATGACATGGACCATTGAGCCAATATCTATTCACCACTTGCGAAAAGCCTTTGTGCAACTGTTCTGTAAAGCATATTTTCTCTTACGACCCATACAGAAGACGTATGCCAAATTTGAGCGTATGTTCTACCGCTGTCAATCTACCCCCTCACAATATATAGGAATGCCTATGTTTTCCGTAACCAACATTCTGAAATACAGGATGAAACGTGATTGGTATAGCGAGACCATCACATTGCCTTTCGAGGATATTGAGATACCGGTTCCCAAGCACTACCACGAGATACTGACCGAGTATTACGGCGACTATATGACTCCAAAACATACCCCGACTGCGCATGGCACCATCATATTAAACGCTGATAAACCCTATCAGGAGACCATAAAAGAACTTCACAACAAGCGCAAATATGAGCATTAACGACCTCAATAATATCACCCCATCTGTCTCCATTGTCCTCTGCACATACAATGGAGAACGCTATCTGCGTGAGCAGTTGGACTCCCTATTGGCGCAGACGTACCCTTTGCACGAGATAATCATTCAGGATGACCAAAGCACGGACGGCACAATGGCTATCCTTCGTGAGTATACCGATAAGTACCCAATTATCAGAGTCTTTGTACACGACACGCACACCTCCGTAAACGACAATTTCTTCTCGGCTTTGCAACGGGCAACGGGTGACCTCATTGCCATTTCAGACCAAGACGACATTTGGTTACCGCACAAAATAGCCACCTTGGTGAATGAAATTGCCGACAACCTTTGCTGCTTCCACCTTACAGGGCAGTTCACCAACACACCCGACTATAATCTGAAAGACCCGCGCATCATCAATGTTAACCTCGAGCGCATGCTTTTCTATGGTATGGTACCCGGACATACTATGCTGATACGCAAAGAGTTACTCGCAACCCTATTCCAACACGTACCCGCAGAAACTCTACATTATCTCGCATCATCTTTCTACTACGACTCTATTCTGAGCATCGTCGCAATGGCGTATGGAAAAATCAAATACCTCCCCATTGCCTTGGATTTTCATCGGGTACACACTGGTTCATGTACATCTACCAACCGGCGCGACCTCTCCAAACGAACCGTCAAAAACGCACTGTTGTTGATACTGCGCAACTTGAAACCAAGCAGACGACACATCATCAAACCGCTTATAATCAAACGTATGCAATGCGAGAAAGCGTTATTGGACTGCTTCCAAAATGCTAATCCTGCCTATACACGGCAGCCATACAGACTCATTGCCGCATACACCAAAACTGCCTCCCTGCGGCACCCGTTCTTATGGCTCATCGGTGAGTGCCAATTCGTATGCCTGTTAGTACAAAGCCGCAACGACCTTTTCTACACCACCGAAAAGAACCAAGCCGTTGCAACACTCCGTGCACTCACCTATCCCATCACAATGTACGACCTCCGCGAGGCTGAATATCAACGAATTATCAAACTACAACTACCATGAAACTACTCTCCGTCATCATCCCTACCTACAATATGGCAGCACTCCTGCCACGCTGTCTGGACTCCCTCGTCAAGACGCACCACGCTGACCTATTAGACGTGCTTGTCGTCAACGACGGCAGCAAGGACAACTCCTCCGCTGTCGGACACGAATACGAAGCCCAATACCCCGGCATCGTGCGCGTGATAGACAAAACCAACGGCAACTATGGTTCCACCATCAATGCCGCACTTCCTGTGGCTAACGGAAAGTATATCAGGGTATTGGACTCCGACGACTGGTTCGACACACAGGCACTGGACCAACTGTTGGAAAGCCTCCGACAACAGGATGCCGACATGGTCATCACCCATTTCACACAACTCGGACCCAATGGCAGCCGCGAGGTCATACGCTACAACACCATGGGGCGAGAACCTTACACCTACAACCAAGTGTACGACTTGGACAACGTGCTGAAAGACAAATATATCCGTTTCTTCCTCATGCACGCACTCACCTACCGAACCGACCTCTTGCGACAAATGGGCTACCGCCAAACGGAGGGCATCTCCTACACCGACACCGAGTGGGCATCGCTCCCCGTCTTCCATGCCAAGACCATCCTCTTCCTCAACCTCAACGTCTATCAGTACAACCTCGACCGCGCGGGACAGACCATGGCACCCGAAGTCATTATGAAGTCCCTGCCCCAGTTGGAGAAAGTCACTGACCGTATGCTGGACTACTACCGCACCCACCGCAGCGCACTCACTCCCGTTCGTGCCGCCTTTATGAAGCAGTACTTCGAGAACCGCCTCCGTATCCTCTACAAACTCTACCTCTTGGATATGCCCCGCCGTGATTTCCATGCCGAAGACCTGCAACGCTTAGACGACAAACTGACGCCTGTCTGCGCGGAACTCGACCTCCACCCGCGCCTTTATCCCGAAAACAAACTGCTCCGCATCGACTGCATCGCCTACTGGCACCGCCACCACCGCCGCTGGTCGCCATGCTTGGAGCAACTCAACCACACACTGGACATCATCATACGTTGGCTGTATGTCAAACTCTTCAGGCAATAACAATTACCGGGGACGCGGACGCCTCGTCCGCGGATTTAGTCTTACGTTAGACCCTTCCGCCAATGGCACCATCCCGACATACCCAACACCCTCCATATCTCCTGTATCTGTCTCCTGTATCTCTCCCTACTCTCTATATGTCATTCTTATGCTATTCTTATATGATTCTTATGTGATTCTTATGTGATTGCCTATAGACCGCCGAGAGAATGTCGAACCAAAACAGATACAATAATATCAGAAACAGCGACAAATCAACTCTAACAAATACAATAGTATCCATTTCATACCCACCAATCTAATATGAAACAATACGATTATCTCATAGTGGGCGCAGGCTTGTTCGGAGCCACCATCGCCTACCGCGCACGCCAAGCGGGCAAGCGTGTCCTTGTCATCGACCGCCGTCCCCACCTCGGCGGCAACATCTACTGCGAGGAAATAGAGGGCATCCACGTACACAAATACGGGGCGCACATCTTCCATACCGACAACCGCCAAGTATGGCAGTTTGTCAATTCGCTGGTCGAGTTCAACCGCTACACCAACTCGCCCGTAGCCAACTACCAAGGACACCTCTACAACCTGCCGTTCAACATGAACACCTTTGCCCGGATGTGGGGCGTCATCACCCCCGCCGAAGCACAAGCCAAGATAGACGAACAACGCGCCGAAGCCCTGCAAGCCCTCAACGGACGCGAACCCGCCAATCTGGAAGAGCAAGCCCTCACTTTGGTCGGACGCGACATCTACGAACGACTCATAAAGGGGTACACCGAGAAGCAATGGGGACGACCCTGTACAGACCTGCCCGCTTTCATTATCCGCCGCCTGCCCGTGCGTATGGTCTTCGACAACAACTACTTCAACGACCCCTACCAAGGCATACCCATCGGCGGGTATAACCTGCTTATCGACAAACTGTTAGACGGCTGCGACACTCGCTTGAACACAGATTATCTTACCCGTAAAACCGAGTTCGATGCCCTTGCCGACAAGGTAGTCTATACCGGTTCCATAGACGAGTATTTCGGTTACCGGCTCGGACACTTGGAATACCGTACAGTCCGCTTTGAGACCGAGGTGTTGGACACGCCCAACTACCAGGGCAATGCCGTCATCAACTACACCGATGCCGCTGTTCCCTACACACGAATCATTGAGCATAAGCACTTTGAGATGTTCGGTACAGCGGTGGATGCCTGCCCCAAGACAGTCATTTCCCGCGAGTATTCCACCGAGTGGCAGCAAGGGATGGAGCCCTACTACCCTGTCAATGACGAGCGCAACAGCCTGCTATACACGCAGTATGCCGCTCTTGCCCGCAAGGAAACCAACGTTCTCTTCGGCGGGCGCCTTGCCGAATACAAATACTATGACATGGACGACATCATCGCCCGCGCCTTGGAAGTGGAAATATAAGTAATATCATGGTAAAAGTAAGTGTGATAGTACCCGTGTACAATGTGGAGCAGTATATAGAGCGGTGCCTGACATCGCTCTATGGGCAGACTATGCAAGACATTGAGGTGATATTGGTGGACGACTTGGGTACGGACATAAGTATGGACATCGTGCATCAGTTTATTGACACTCATGCACTTGCAGCGCATTGGCATATCATTACTGCCCCTTGCAATCAGGGTCCCGGGGCGGCACGCAACATCGGTATCCGCTATGCCACAGGCGACTACGTAGCCTTTGTGGACTCAGACGACTGGATAGAGCCGGATATGTTGCAAGCACTCTATACAGCAGCACTTCAATACGATGCAGACATAAGTTCGTCAGCGGCAGTATTGGATTATCCTGACGGCACGCACCGCCTTATGACCAACCCGCACATCGGTAGCGGAACCATAAGCGTCCAAGCACGGAAATACTTGCTACGGCACTTTGTAAGCAACTTTACCACTATGCTGTTCCGCAGAGAATGGTTAGCAAGCAACAACCTGTATTTTCCGGAAGCCAATAGCGGGGAAGACAGTTGCTTTATGGCACAGTGCTATCTCCTTGCGCATAACATCGCCCAAACGGACACTCCCTATTACCACTACATCATTCATCCGCAGTCTATCAGCCACCGAAAAAGAGTCTATCGCGGTCGCGAGAAGCGCAAAGCCTTCGAGGCTCTGTTGCAGTTTGCCCGCGAAAGGGATATGATGAACACCTACGGCTGTGTACTCCGCTATGTGTATTTCAAGAAAGCAATTGTCTCATCCATACTGGATTATATACGAAGTCTATGAAAGAGAATCTACGCATCAAGTTCTATTGCCGCTCATTCGACCTGCGGCTATACCGTATCTCCAAGCGTTTCTATGAGGATATGGGCTACCCCTGTGTCCGACTGACCGACCAATCAGCAGACGGCTATTTCTATACCATGCTGGCAGATACCGACTGCGACATCGCTATCAACGTGGATGAAGACTGCTTTGTCTCCGACCCGCAAGCGGTACTCGACTTGGTGGATTATGTCATAGACAACGGATATGCCAATGCCGGTTGCCCTGACGGAGGCGGATGGGCTCCAAGAACAGGTAATCCGTTAGTTACTAACCCGTTCTTTAATGTGCTTGACCTTAGGCTAATACGCACCAAGTTCTCCAAAGAAGCCGTCAATGCCTTTCGGTACGAGGAACACAAACAGGCGATGATAGCAACCTATCCCAAGGAACGCTTAGAGACATCTTACACTTTCGACCGTCCTCAAATCATAGAACCGTATTATCAGTTCTTCCTTTGGCTGGCAGCAAACTTCAAGACACTTTACCTTCCCACTACCCGACATGCAGACGGTTGGACTACTATCCTGTACGACCCGCAAGGACGTGCCTTGTGCGCTCATTCGTGGCTGGCTCGGTACTATTCCGTGCCGTCCTTTATAGCAGGACGGTTGCAGAAGAATGTGGGCAAGCAGAAATCGCGTATAGATGCCTTGATACACGAGGTGGCGGCACAACGGGGTATCACTATCCCGCGTGAAAAGATAGGGGAAACTATATGGTATGCTGCCGACAAGACCCTGCGTTGGATAATAAAAGTACCCCAACGCATTGCCGCCTGGCCTGCTAAATACCGCCGATACCACAATCACACATTGTAGCATACGATGGGGTGCAATGAGACTCCATCATTTCAACAGCCAACAGCTAAAGGCGTTTTCGGCATAATCCTATTCCGTTTGTATATCGGGAAATATATACACCCGCTACAACGCACAGCACGATAATGAATACGCCAAAGCAAATCATTGACAGCACATTGCCTTTGCGCACGCTTTCGGGTTGGAAGACCATAGCCAATGTATGGGTGCCTGCGGGTATGACTGCCGCACGGAGCATATAATTGACACGCGCAATGGGCAGTTCCGTATCAAAATTGCCGTTCTTGTC
>DGIN01000055.1:12079-14653 GCA_002387325.1 Bacteroidales bacterium UBA4621
ACGGCTATCCTGTTCTGCTCGTTCTGTGCCGTGTAGTCCAAGCGGTTGGGGGCATAGTGCGTGAGTGCAATCTTGTCCTCATCGTATGCCATAAGGGGTGCCACATCCGGCAGGTCGATATTGAGTTTGTCGGCAAACGACTTGTCCACCACAGCCGTATTGCGGAGATTGATTTTGCCGATGGCTGCTATCTCGTCGTTGGCATTATCCACCACCTGCAAGTCATTCACAAACCAGCAGTTACCCATCGCATACGGGTTCTCCACCGGCACCTGCTGACCGTTCTGAAGAGGCACAATGGCATACTTCATATTCAGCATATTGAGTACGGGGAAGATACTGTCACCGTTGCAAGGTAGTTGAAAACCGTTGGTCTGCGAGATTGCCTGCATCAACGGGGGCATCTCGGGAGCGATATGCACATCTATCAGGTCTTGATAACGACGCAGTTTGGCTGCCGAGTAACCGCCTATGGACTTGAGATAATAACTGGTGCGTGCCTCGTTGAAGGTATTGGTGGCGAGGTTGAGGACACGGTAATCGGTCTTGTCTTGCAACAGTTGCTCTTCATAAGGCAATATCTTGAATGCTTTGTCGCGGTCTTTGCGGGCTACAAACATACTGTCGTTGCAGAAACGCTTGTCCACCGTCCACATATCGGCGACAATCAAACCGCACAATATCAAGCCCATATAGAGGTTGAGGTTCTTCTGTTCGGGTTTGTTGTAACGGCGATAGGCATAGCCGAAGACCACCAAAGTACCAAGTACCACAAACAACAACGAACGCCATGCATCACTCTTGATAAGGGCGGCACGCTGGTCAAGGATAGCATCGTATATCTGCTGTCCCACTTGCCCTTTCCATTGCGCATCGTAGGAAGAAGTAACATCTATACTGCCGCTTGCCAATGCCACTATAAGGCATATCAAACCCGTAACACCCCCCGCCATAAAGATGCTGTTGCGCAAACGTTTCCACGAAAGCGTGCCGTCAGCAATGGCTTTGAGTGCCATAAAGCCTAACAAAGGCATGGTAATCTCCGCCACAATCAAGATGCTCTCTACCGCACGGAACTTGTTATACACAGGGAAATACTTGAAGAACAACTCCGTGAGCGGCATAAAATTATGCCCCCATGCAAGGAACACCGAGAACAACGTCGCTACAAGCAATGCCCATTTGTAGGGTCCTCCTACAATCAGCAGTCCCAACAGAAACAGGAAGCATACCACAGCACCCATATACACAGGACCGCTGGTAAAGGCTTTCTCACCCCGGTAGGTAGGTGCCGATTGGCAGAACTGTTTGGCTTGGCGGGCAGGAACACCCATCTTCTTCAAGTCTTGTTCCAACTGAGAATCCTTGCCGAGATTATATCCGCTGGCACCACCCATATAGTTGGGTATGAGGAAAGTCATAGTCTCATCTATACCGTAACTCCATGCGGTGGCATAGTCGAGGTCAAGTCCTTTGGTCTTGTTGCCGGTATCTGAGTCTTTGACAAGGTCCGAATGTCCGCCACGCATAGTCTCTTCCGCATACTCCTGGTTCACAAACACATTGGCACTACCCATACCCATACCCACGGCAAAAGACGCAAAAAACACCGCCGTCGCGATACCGAAGTGCTTCCATTCCTTTGCCTTGGCTGCTATTGCCAATTCGGCAAAGAAGAGTACGCCTATCAGCATACACATATAGTAGGACATCTGCGGGTGCAGGAAGAAACCGATATAGGTAAAGAACATTATCAGCAGCGCACCCCAACCGTATTGCTTGCGGTAGGTGAGCACAAAACCCACAATGACCAACGTCATCCATGTGATAGAGTAGCACTTACCCCCATGCGAGGCTGCGATGATGACAAAGAAATAACTCGACAACGCCATAGCAAACGCACCCGCCATACTAAGCCACTTGCCCACCTTGAATGCCCGCAGCAGCAGGAAGAATGCACACAGGTAGAACAAGAAGATAAAGAACGCCGTATGGTTGCCCCACGCGCCCAAACCAAAGAACCACCTGAACGGACGAAGCACCTTGTCTATCGTATAGCCGCCGTTGCCGCCTATCTGATAGTTGGGCATACCCGAAAACATCGAACCCGTCCAGAAAGAGTAGTCTCCCGTGGTCTTGTGATACTCCAAACTCTCGTGTACGGCAGCGGTACCTCCGATACTATCGCCCGAATAGATGACTTTCCCCTGCAACGATGGCCAGAAATACATAGCGGCTGCAAGGGCAAAAACACCTGCTATAATCAAGTTAGGAATCCAACGTTTAATGTCTGCTTTCATAATTATGTGTAGTACTGTTTATATTCTCTATTCTGTCTAATCCGTCCCTATATGGAGTACAGTTCTTACCGATAATCACAAATTTTCCCCAAAGTTATACTAAATACTTGACTTGTGCAAATTTTACCCCTATTTTTTCCATTTCCAAGTGAACTTGCGTTTCTAAATGGACACTATAACTTGCGTTTCTGTTCTGTCAACCAAGAGAAAAATTATACCTCTCCGTCCACTCTAAAAATATACAGTTTATACACTTTCCGTACCTCCATATACC
>DGIN01000055.1:14785-16112 GCA_002387325.1 Bacteroidales bacterium UBA4621
TTTTTATGCACTTTATGCACTACAAATACTGTATAAACTGCATAAACATTGCCTTGATGCGCTTACCCTGTTCATGTTTCTATAGATTGCTTCTTCAATTATTTTCCCTAACTTTGCACAAAATTGCATTTGCTATTGGACAGTACCCACATTCTAAATAATACTAAAATTCAGGAATTATACACAGAATAGTTGTATATATGAAATAAAAGGAGTAACTTTGTTGGAATTTTTTCCAAAGTATCTGTCCCGTATGTACTTTGGGAATGTGGCTGCAACTTTGCGGATGGCAGACATATCCGTTAGTTGCTCCATGTTTTAGCAAAGCATTGTATTATTCAAACTTAAAACCATATATGGCATTTTTCGGATTATTCGGGAAAGAAAAAAAAGAGACCTTGGACAAAGGTTTGGAGAAATCCAAAGAATCGGTACTTAGCAAGATAGGGCGTGCCATCGCAGGTAAAAACACGGTGGATGACGATGTTCTTGACAACTTGGAGGAGGCACTTATCACATCTGATGTAGGGGTGGAAACCACATTGCGCATCATAGAACGTATACAGGCGCGTGTGAAACGTGATAAATATCTCGGTACGGACGAGTTGCACCGCATTTTGATAGAGGAAATCGCCGCTCTGTTGGCAGAAAACAATACAGGTGATGTGTTTGATTTTGATGCCCCGCTGCCCTGCAAACCTTATGTGATTATGGTGGTTGGTGTGAATGGCGTAGGCAAAACCACAACCATCGGCAAGTTAGCCTATCAATATAAGAAAGCGGGCAAGAAAGTGTATTTAGGCGCAGCAGACACGTTTCGTGCAGCCGCTGTGGAGCAATTGTGCATTTGGGGAGAGCGCGTAGGAGTACCCGTAATCAAGCAACAACAGGGGTCAGACCCTGCCAGTGTGGCATACGATACCCTCGCCAGTGCCAAAGCCAATGATGCGGATGTCGTATTGATAGACACCGCCGGACGTTTGCACAACAAAATAAACCTGATGAACGAACTGACGAAAATAAAAAATGTAATGCAAAAAGTAGTTCCCGATGCGCCGCACGATGTAATGCTGGTATTGGATGGCAGTACGGGGCAGAATGCATTTGAGCAGGCACGGCAATTTACGGCTGCAACGCAAGTCAGTTCGCTGGCAATCACGAAGTTGGACGGCACGGCGAAAGGCGGTGTTGTAATCGGTATCAGCGACCAATTCAAGATACCCGTACGCTACATCGGTTTAGGAGAAGGAATGGAAGACTTGCAAGCCTTTGACAAAGAAGAGTTCGTTAAATCATTACTATAATATAATGTTATAGTTGTACATTT
>DGIN01000055.1:16181-19266 GCA_002387325.1 Bacteroidales bacterium UBA4621
TGTACATTTATAATGTTATAGTTATGCATTTTGAGTATTCGGATAGGTACCGTTTATCTTGGTCGGTTCAATGTGTATGCCCACGTGTGTCTGTTCGCCGAACTGTTTTTTCAGGCGGCGTTCAAGTTCCGTAGCGTGCTGGTGCGCCACATACAAAGGAGTATCACCGGGCATACGCAAGTGCATCTCTATGGCATAATGATTGCCTACGCTGCGGGTACGAAGATGGTGCAGTTCGGTCATAGCCTTGTCTTCGTTCACAATATCCACAATCTGTTGTTCCACCTCGTCGGGCAGACTCTTTTCCAAAAACTCTCCCATTGCGCCATACACTAACTTAGCCGCCGTTACGATGATTAAGATACTGACTATCAAAGCGGCTATCGGGTCGAAAATAGTCCATTTCTGTCCCAAGAGAATAGCCCCGCCGATACCGAGTGCCGTGCCGATAGACGAGAACGCATCCGAGCGGTGATGCCATGCATTCGCTACCACGGCATCCGAATGAACCTGTTTGCCCACACGCACAGTAACTTGATAGGTAATTTCTTTGAGTACGATACTCACCAACGCTGCCCAGAAAGCAATCCAACCGGGCTCAGGCAACTGCTCCCCATGCGCCACATGCAGTATCTTCTCCACACCGTTTGCTGCAATCATCCCTCCCACAGCCAACAATGCCAAGCCGATACAAAAGGTAGCCAGCGTCTCGTACTTGCCATACCCGTAGTCATGGTCGTGGTCGGCAGGGCGGTTGCTGATTTTTATAAAAACCAACACTACGATGTCTGTGAGAAAATCGCTGAGCGAATGTACCGCATCGGCAATCATTGCCGCCGAGTGCCCCAGCACTCCTGCCAGGAACTTGAATACCAACAGCACCACATTCACCACGCTGCCGAATATGGTCACACGATAAATCCTCCCCTCCCGCTGCTTGTCTGTCTCTATAATTGTCTCAGCCATAAATTAACACTTTAGTTGGTTAATGACCAATTGCTTCGTAATAAGGACGGAGATAGGTTTGGGCGCGGGTGTGTTTGGCGACTTGTTTGGTATGGTTGCCACGGATACCACGCTCCAAATTGTGGGTCAAGTCGTGCCATTTGACGGCTATGGCAAGGCGGTTGCCTGAAGTGGCGATACGCTCCAAGTAAGTGTCGTAAGTCTCTGTCTTGGCGTGTGTGAGCAGGCGGAGCGTATCTACAATATGGATGGGAATGCCCTGCTCCAAAAGATACTCAAAGGTATAGCCGCTGTCCTCTACCACATCGTGCAGGAAACCCGCCACTATCTCGTCCGTACACGTACCCATCAGCCCAACCGCCAACGGGTGCAATATAACCGATTTGCTATCCAAATCCAACTGCCCCTTATGCGCCCTTTGGGCAATCCCCAAGGCTTTTTCTATCAGTTCCAAATCGGACATAGTATATTTCTTATTGGCAAAGGTAATACAATACTTTATTTTTTCCATACACTCAGTATTTGAGCATATAAATTAGGATTAATTATAGCCTAATCGTTGCATCTCCAAAACATGGCATGAAATATACATAATATCTGCAGCATCTTGCCATGCAATTTTCCGCCCATAAGAAGTTATATATGAGCCTTCATAATCTTGACAAGTGTTATGTTTTAGTTCCTTCTGAAAGAAGTCATGAGCACAATCAGAAATAGTTCGCTTTATCCATGAAGTTTCGCTACCCATTACACCAACATACTTCAATACTCTTTCCCTAAAGTCCACAAAATCGCCTGCGCTGATATAAGGGACATTATTCAATGAATAATTACCCTGATGAGTATGCCAATAATATGTAATAAGCATAGCGGCATAGCCAACATATTCAAGTTTAATCTCTTCTCGCATACAAACACCAATTCCGATGTACAGATCCGCCTTTTCGTATATCAATGTTATTACAGAAAAATCTTGAAAAGCGACAGATTCGGATTGAGGAAAACTCAAAAGGTTATTGGTGAGTCCTATTGAATTAAACACTTTCTTGGCGGTAATAAGATTATTCCATTTATAAAAAGAATAACAATCTTTGTACTCGTTTATTGAAGCCGAACAAAAAAACAAGCCATTTTTCTCTTTGTATGCATAATAGTTATGGATAATTGATTGTTTTTTCCTTAACAAAACCTATTGAATATTGTAGTTACGAGTTGGAGGACCTAAAGTATAATCTTCAGTTATGCAAATGCGACTACCATCTAATGTAATAATATATACTTGTTCATGATAATAGGTAGAACAACTATAACCATTACTATAATGTCCTGCTGCACATTTGGCAAACTGAAAGATTGTTCCATTTTTATCTAATGCTCTATCAAATTTTGCAATAGTAGGAGGTATGTTTCCTATACTTGCTATCATTGAAATAAATTGATAGGGAACATTGAGTCCAGTATTATTGTTTGGAAGGCAATCTAATAACTTATGGAATTTCTCAGGACTAAGAGGAAAACTTTCCCATAAATCATCGAATGGGTCTCTCGCAGTTGACTTAAATATTGGATATACTTTATTTGTTCCCATAGTTCTATACCTATAGCCCGAGACTTCTTTTAAACCAGCAAATGTCATTTCAAAATTTACACGTATCATAAATAACTGAATATTAGTTAACAATAGAGGGTGTGGCAAAAACGGAAAAATCACCTTTCTTGTTTTGACACCCCCTCACAATTGCTTATTTACACCGATGAGAGTAATCGCTTACTTCATCGAGATTGTGCGTTGGCTCCGCTATCGTTACTTGTTTACTTGGAAGCGGGTGTTGCCGGTGGTGAGGAAATCAACGATTTGGTTGGCGGCGGCGATGCCGGCGTTGATGTTCGCTTCGGCGGTTTGGGCACCCATCTTCTTCGGAGTGGCAAAATAACGCCCCTCGAACAAGGTCTTGAACTTCATATCCGCTGCGGGCATGATGTCCGTAACGTACTTGAAGTCAGCACGCTCCTGCATGAGTTGGATCAACTCGTCCTCGTTGATGACCTCCTTACGGGCCGTATTGACCAAGACAGCCCCCTTCGGCATCTGAGACAAAAGGGCGTAGTTGATACTCTG
>DGIN01000055.1:19364-21216 GCA_002387325.1 Bacteroidales bacterium UBA4621
AGTTCCTCGGCAGAGTGAACGGGCGTAACGCCTGCGGCAATCATAGCCTCATCGGGACAGAAAGCGTCGTAAGCGTAGATGTCCATGCCAAAGCCTTTGGCTATACGCGCCACGTTGCGACCCACGTTGCCGAAAGCATGGATACCGAGTTTCTTGCCTTTGAGTTCGGTGCCGCTGGTGCCGTTGTAGAAGTTGCGGACAGCCATCACCATGAGTCCGAGTGCCAACTCCGCCACTGCGTTGGAGTTCTGACCGGGGGTGTTCATAGCCACCACACCATGTGCGGTAGCCGCTGCGAGGTCTATGTTGTCGTAGCCTGCGCCTGCGCGAACCACAATCTTGAGTTGCGGGGCAGCATCCAGCACCTCTGCGTCCACGATGTCGGAACGCACGATGAGGGCATCGGCATCCGCCACAGCGTCAAGAAGTTGCTGTTTGTCCGTGTATTTCTCGAGCAAAGCGAGGGTGTAACCTGCTTTCTCCACCACCTCGCGAATGCCGTCCACAGCCACTTTCGCGAAGGGTTTTTCGGTTGCAATAAGAACTTTCATACTATTGACTAATGTTGTGTAAAACACTGCCGTGCGCTTCTCTTCACGCTTGGGATTGCCAAACCAATAATCCATGATGATGTCCATGATTATATAAATTTGTTAATCCATGGGGTCGTTATACCTTGCTTATGGGTTGCTTATAGGTTGCGTATCCCTATGCTGAAAAGTTGCGGTTTGGCAGCATTAAAACACATAAATGAAACGACTGGATTATTAGAGTTTCTTCTCGTAATCGTGAATGCAATCAACGAGTGCCTGTACGCCCTCGACATCCATTGCGTTGTAGCACGAAGCACGGAAGCCGCCTACAAGACGGTGCCCCTTGATGCCGACCATNNGTAGCGAACTTGAAGAAGTCGTCTTTGAGTTCCTCGTATTCGGGTTTCGGCACGAAGCAGATGTTCATGCGGCTGCGATCCTCCTTGTCGAGGATAGTGGGAACGAACATCTTGGAGTGGTCGAGGCAATCGTAGAGGAGGTCCGCCTTCTGCTGGTTGCGGCGGTCAATCCACTCGATGCCGCCGTGCTCTTTGAGCCAACGGAGATTGAGGAGCGCGGTGTAGATAGGCAGAACGGGAGGTGTGTTGAACATGCTGCCGCCGTCGATATGCGTTTGGTAATTGAGCATCGTCGGGATATAGCGCGATACATGACCGAGAGCCGACTCCTTGATGATGACGAAAGTAACGCCTGCGGGGGCGATGTTCTTCTGCGCACCACCGTAGATGACGTCGAACTTACTTGCGTCGATAGGACGGCTGAGAATGTCGGACGACATATCGGCAATCAAAGGCACATTACCCTTCTTGGCGTAGATTTCCTGCAGTTTGTGCTCGGAAATCTCGGTACCGAAGATGGTGTTGTTGGTGGTGATATGGAAATAGTCAGCATCCTGCGGGATAGCGTAATCGGTTGGGATTGAGTTGGTTGACTCAGCAACTACCTCTACTTCGCCGAAGCCCTTCGCCTCTTTGATAGCCTTCTTCGACCACACGCCCGTGTTGAGATAAGCGGCTTTCTTCTCAAGGAAGTTGTAAGGCACCATACAGAACTGGAGGCTTGCGCCGCCGCCGAGGAAGATGACACGGTAGCCTTCGGGCACGCCGAGGAGTTCCTTCATCAGGGCTTCCGCCTCGTCCACAACGGGCTGGAAGTACTTGGCACGGTGCGAAATCTCGAGGATACTCAAGCCTTCGCCTTGGAAATCGAGCACTGCATCAGCCGTCTGCTTGATGACCTCTTGGGGCAGGATACTGGGACCTGCGTTGAAATTGTACTTTTTCATAAAGATATTAGTT
>DGIN01000025.1:0-11290 GCA_002387325.1 Bacteroidales bacterium UBA4621
GCAGGCGATACCACAGACATTACTTCCGGATCGCTGGCTATCACGTATGCAGCACCCAACTACCATTTTGCCCTGAATGCCGTATGCGCCAACGGGCAGACCTACACTATGGATTTGGACTATGCCGCGGCAAAATTGCCTGCCGTAAACTATATGCTATACTATATGTTAGGCGATAACTATCCTCAGTATTGGCTCATCGAATTGAATGATGCACCGTTTGTTCCGACCGGCAATACCATTGATATTGTTATTCCGGGCATAAGTATCCTGACGGACAACACCGGCACGGACGGTTACTTTGAGATTACTGGCTATAATGCTCCCTACTACGTGGTATTGGATATCAACTCCAACCAAGTGGCTGGCACCTACGGCAAAGCGGATTTTGATTACAAGTATAGTGCCATTATTGATTACAGCACCGATGAAGGTATCGAGATTGCTCTGAAAGAATACGACAGCAATACGGCTACCGTCAGCGTAAAAGGCGATACAACCTTTGTAGAGGCTTCTGTAATGGGCAAAGACGGCAATATCTACCACATCACGATGAAGTATTACATCCCCACCCCGACACAGACCATTAACGTAACCCTCCAAGGCGAAATGGACCCCTATACGTATGCCGACTACGGTCTTATCAAGTTTGATGCGGAAGACGATTCGTATATGCTCTCCCTGATTCTGCCAAGCAAGGCAGGTACATACGCTTTCAGTGATATCACACTTATGAACTCCACATCGTACAGTTTCTTCGGCGACCTGAAGACCGGATATATCATTGAGATAGTGGACGCTTCGCTGACTATGACCAGCACATACGCCATCACAGGCTATTTCATCAGCACCGACGCACGTAAGTTCAACCTGAAATTCTCCCTCTTGGGTACCGACCTCGACAACACCAAAGCCGATGACGCAAAAGCACAGAAAGTGCTGCGCAACGGACAGTTGGTCATCATCAAGAACGGCGTGGAATACAACGCACTCGGTACACAACTCTGATACTCCGCATTGTTAATCCCTGTTGGCAGGCTTCCGCATGAAGCGGAAGCCTGCTTCGTTTTGTACACCGTTTATAATTTGGATATTCCGGAAAAAAGTTGTACCTTTGCACGCTTGTTACAGAAAGCGCAAACATATACTGCTATGAAATTTATAGGAATCATACCGGCACGCTACGCCTCCACCCGCTTCCCCGGCAAACCATTGGCGGAGATATGCGGCAAGACGATGATACGCCGCGTGTACGAACAGACCGCCAAAGTGCTTGACACCGTACTGGTGGCTACCGACGACGACCGCATATACGACCACGTTACCGCTTTCGGCGGCAAAGTGGTGATGACACGACCCGACCACAAATGCGGTACCGACCGTTGCCTGGAGGCATACCAACTGATTACCAACCCGCTGTATCGCGAGCAGAACGATACCGACACGGTGATTATCAACATACAGGGCGACGAACCGTTTATACAACCCGAACAGATAGAAGCCATACAAGGATGCTTTCTGGAACCCAACGGCGATGCCAACGGCACGGAGATTGCCACATTGGTAAAACCGTTCACCACACAGGACACTTGGGCTGACCTCGAGAACCCGAACACGCCTAAGGTGGTTTTCTCGCAACAGACGCACGAAGCAATGCTTTTCTCGCGCAGCGTAATCCCCTATCTGCGCGGCGTGGACAAAGCCGACTGGCTCGCACAAGGCAAACACTACAAGCACATCGGCATGTATGCCTATCGGGCGGATATATTAGAGAAAATCACAAAGTTACCACAGTCGTCAGCCGAGTTGGCAGAAAGCCTGGAACAGTTGCGCTGGATAGAGAACGGGTTTCATATCCGCGTGGCGGTATGCGACATACAGACCGTAGGCATAGACACACCAGCCGACTTGGAAAGGGCGATTGAGTACCTGAAACAAAGGGAATATATCGTGTGACAGGACAAAGAACAAAGAATATGGTATAACCTCAGTAAAAAGACAATTATGAACAACACACCTACTCCCCATATCGGGGCAAAATTCGGCGACTTTGCCGAAACCGTGATTATGGCAGGCGATCCGCTGCGTGCCAAACTGATGGCAGAGAAATTTTTGGAGAACGCCGTACAAGTGAACAACGTACGCGGAATGCTCGCATATACAGGTACCCACAAAGGCAAGCGCGTGAGCGTGATGGGACACGGGATGGGTATCCCGTCAATAGGCATTTATAGTTACGAGTTGTATAATTTCTATGGCGTAAAGACGATTATCCGTGTCGGTTCGGCGGGCAGTCTGCAAAAAGACCTGCACATCGGCGACCTGGCTATCGCTATGGGGGCATGCACCAACTCGAACTACGCCTCGCAGTACGAACTGCCCGGCACTTACGCTCCGATTGCCGACTTCGACCTCTGCCGCCGTGCCGCCGAGTCCTGCGAGAAATTCGGCTACCACTACAAAGTGGGCAACGTGTTCTCGTCCGACACGTTCTATACCGAGAATGCGCACAACGACAAGTGGATCAATATGGGTGTGATGTGTGTGGAAATGGAGGCTCCCGCACTCTATATGAATGCGGCTCGCAGCGGAAACAAAGCATTGGTTATCTGCACTATAAGCGACCATCTCATCACGGGCGAAGTAACTACCGCCGAGGAGCGACAGAACAACTTTACCCACATGATGGATGTGGCATTCTCGCTTGTATGAGCAGAAAGCCGCTGCTGATACTTTTCCTGCTGCTGCCCTTGTGCCTCCATGCACAAGAGCAGCAGTCGGAGTTTTCCACCAAAGAGGATAAAGGAGAGGAAAAAAACTCGCGCAACCGCCTTTTTACCGGTTTCTCGGGCGGAATGATGCTGCATATGGGCTACGCCTTTGCCCAATCGCCCGACGAGTTGTTCCGCAACCCGTCGCTGATGACCGACAAAAACCTGCCCAAGAGCGGCGTAACAATGGGAATAGGCGGAGCATTGCGCATACACCTGCGGGATTGTATCCATATCGGCTCCGAAGGGTTTGTCAGCACAATGCCGCTGATGAAAACTGGCAGCCAAGTGCGTACCGGATACGGCGGTATCCTGTGCGATTATTACGGTCATTGGGGAAAGAGAGTGCGTCCGCTGGCGGGAATAACCGTGGGAGGAGGCAGTACAAGCCGACTGTATGTACCGTATGACGAGGAGATAGTAACGGGCAAAGAGGACAAATATGGGCAGACCACGGAGTACAATGCCTCTTACACCAAAACACCGTTTTTTATGCTTGACCCGTATGTCGGGTTGGAGATTTCGCTCAACAACCATATCTCGCTGCTCACACGGATAGACTGGGTGCTGCCTTTCGGGGCGAAAGGCTCGAAACTGAGCAACCAAGACGTATCATGGCGCAACTATGTCGCCCCCGCAGGACCGAGACTGTATATAGGGTTTATGTTCGGACACATACAGAGATAATTTGTAATTTGTAATTTGTAATTTGTAATTTGTAATTAATATACTAATAAATGGATAAAAATACTTGGATTGGCTTTCTATTGATAGCCTTGATTATCATCGGTTTCTCGTGGATCGGCCGCCCGTCGAAAGAGGAACTGGCAGAGCGTCAGCGCATACACGACAGTATTGCGCTGGCACAACAAATGGAGCAGGAAGCACAGTTACTCTCCGACCAAATAATCGCCCAACTGCAAGCGGACTCGGTTCACCAAAGTGATTCAGTTAAAACCGAAAACCTGCAACAACAACTGCAAGCCACCTACGGTGCATTTGCCGTATCGGCACAAGGCGAGAACAAAGCCACCATACTCGAAAACGGGAAAATACGCCTCTATATAGACAGCAAAGGCGGACGTATCGCACGTGCGGAACTGAAAGAATACAAAGCGTATGGCGATAGCGTGAACCCGCTATGCCTGTTCCGTGCCGATGAGGCAAAGCAGAGTTTTACCCTTATCACGGCAAACAACCGTATTCTGCAAACCGCCAATCTGTATTTTGAGCCGATTGAGCCGGAAATCGGGACGCTTATTATGCGTCTGCATACCGACCGGAAAGACGCCTATCTGGACTTTGTCTATACTATCACAGAAGACGATTATATGGTGCGGATGGCTATTCAGCCGCACAACATGCAATCGGTGCTGGCGCAGAACGTGAACTCGCTTGAGATGCACTGGCAGCAACTCATTCCGCAACAGGAGCGCGGACGCAAGTTTGAGGAACGCTATGCGCAACTGCAATATATGCTCTTCGACGGCGATATGGAAAAACTATCCGAGAGCAAGCACGACAGCAAGAAAGAGAATGCCAAAGTGCGTTGGATCGGCTACAAAGACCAGTTCTTCTCCACGGTGATGATTGCCGATGATGCGTTCACCTCATCGGTCTTCGAATCCACACCGCAAGACAAGCACAGCCGATATATCAAAGAATACAGCACCACAACGGGCGTTGCATTTGATGTAACCGGGCAAAAAGAGACGGCTTTCCGTTATTTCTTCGGTCCGAACCACTACAACACCCTCAAAGCCTACGACAAAGATGTAGACAAAGCCGACCGCCTGCACCTGCAGGAACTGGTTCCGCTGGGTTGGAAAGTGGTCAGTTGGATTGACAAGATTCTGGTCATTCCGATGTTTGACCTTTTCACTTCATGGGGCTTGCACATCGGCGTGGTTATCCTGCTGATGACCTTGGTTATCAAACTGATCATCCTTCCGTTTGTGTTCGCTTCGTACAAATCAAGTGCCAAAATGCGTGTGCTCAAACCGCAGTTGGACGAGATTAACGCCAAGTATCCGCCCGAGAAGATGCAGGAGCGCCAGCAGGCGACGATGGCACTCTATCAACGTGCAGGCGTCAGTCCCATGTCGGGCTGCTTGCCGATGTTGTTCCAGTTCCCGATCGTGATGGCGATGTTCTGGTTCTTCCCGACGGCTATCGAGTTGCGCGGCAAATCGTTCCTATGGGCGGACGACCTCTCTACGTATGACACCATCATCTCGTGGGGAACGAACATCCCGCTGTTGGGAGACCACTTGAGCCTTTTCTGCCTCTTGATGACCATTACCAACTTTGTCTATACCTACATCACCATGCAGACGCAATCCACCGACCCGAGTATGAAGTTCATGAAATGGATGATGTACCTGATGCCGCTGATGTTCCTCTTTGTCTTCAACGACTACGCTGCCGGTCTGAGTTACTACTACCTGCTGTCACTGTTCTTCACTATCCTGCAAACGATGATTTTCCGCTGGACTATCAACGACAAGAAACTGCTGGCGCAGATGGAGGCTAACGCCAAGAAAAAAGGCAGCGGACAGAAGAAATCCGGATTTATGGAACGCTTGGAGAAGATGCAGCGCGAGCAGCAACGTATGGCACGCGAGAACGCCAAAGCACAAGCAAAAAAAATGCGATGAAACATCTGCTTATACTCACAGCCCTTTGCTCGTTGAGCATAGGGCTGTTTGCTGAAAAAACGGTATCCGACACCGGTCTTGCAGCGGACGTCAATGCTATCTCCGACACCACAGAGGGCAAGTCCCGCTATACATTTGGCGATTTCTTTGACGCACTTGATCTGCCGACTGTATTGGGCGTCGGTATCACACCCAACGGCATAGAGGGAGCAACGTTCAACTCTTCTATGCGTCTCGGCTGGCGACACCACAAGAGTTACGGCACGTTTGCTTTTATTTCGTTTGACACACATAGCAACACCTATGACTCGCTGTGTGTTGCAGGTACCAACGTCCGCACGGGTGAGGTATGGTACTACGAGATAGGTATGGGCGTGGGGTATCGAATCCCGATCGTAAAAGACCTCCGTGCGTTCTACGAGAAGCCGTATTTCAACCATTGGGATTTCTTTGTCTCGGTCGAACCGGGCGTGTCTATTCCGTATGTCAAGACGGTTGTACCGTTAGACGGAACAGGCGAAGCATATCAACTGAAAGACCGGTTTTCTGCAGTTCCTACCCTACGTTTTGCCGCAGGCGTGGAATGGTTCATTGTACATAATTTCGGGGTCTTTGCCGAAGCAGCCTATATACAACACCTTACTCCGACTATTATAGAGCAGGCAGCCATCGACCATGGTCGTATCAAAACCCCGTCAGGACCGATAGTACTGTCCATAGGATTATCCCTTTTCTTCAACTAAATAATTATTTCGAAGCATTACAAAAAGTAAAATACTTGCTGCTGTTCCAATAGCAGCAAGTATTTTTTTGCTTCGATACCACCGCCATAGCCCGTGAGCGACCCGTCGCTGCCAATCACCCTGTGGCATGGTACAAAGATAGAAATCGCATTCGCACCGTTGGCATTCGCTACCGCCCGCACCGCTTTGGGCACTCCTGTCCGCACCGCCATTTCCCCATACGAAACCGTCTCGCCGTACGGGATACGCAGCAGATCGTTCCACACTTTCTTTTGAAAATCCGTCCCCACAAACAGCAACGGCACATCAAATACTGTCCGTTTACCCGCAAAGTATTCATCCAATTGCAGAGCAGCCTGCCTGATTACATCGGATGTACCCTCTTGCATTTCAGTGTGCAGCAGACGCAACAGCCGCCTGTTCACCGTCTCTCTGTGTTGCTCCACCTGCCAATCGCACAAACAGAGCCGTCCGCCATACGACCCCAAAAGCAGTTCCCCGCAAGGGGAATGATAGAATTGCCAACTTATTTTCCGTTCCATAGCCGTATGTTTCTGTAGATTTTTGTAGCGGATTTTCATTGTTTTTGCTTTCTTTTGCACTGCGGAATGCCATTAAACACAAAGTAAGAACAAGAAAAAATACCCGCAATACAACGGAATAGATATAAAAAGTGCCGTACAGCATCTTGCTCGAGAAAACTCCTAATAATAGGATTTGAGGTGTGCCCTTTCCTTTGTAATCCGACCACCTCCACCGCTCTCCGACTTGCATCGGGTCATCGCAGGCGAGTATCGGCACGCCATCGGTCAGGCATTGACCCCGGTTGATTTGATTTGTTGAGTTTTCCGGTCTCTGTGCTGTACGGCACTGATTCTATGCATAATGCACAATGCGTAATGCATAATTATTTCTTTTATTTCTTTTATTTCCTTTATTTCTCTCGCACCGCGGCAGCGTGTGCGTAGGACAATCCCGTTTAGGCACTAATCCCGCGTATGCCAAGCAAGCGTTACAACTATGCGGTGCGTCTGCGTACGCATATCATAAGGCATTGCCAACTGGTGTGCATAGAGGTTAATCCCCTGCAACCCGAACTGGTATGCTGCTTGTGCCACAAAAACCTTGCCACGATAGCCAAGTCCCAAACTGATATATTGCGTGCGGCGGATATTCTGGAAATAAGTATCCGTGCGAACCGCATTGTAGGCGTGTTCTACGATGTCCTCCTGCTTGCGGAACGAAGACTCATACACATAGCCCGCATTGATAAACAGATTATTGGTCGGTACAATCTCCACCCCCGCACGCAGACTATGCACATCGTTCATATTCTTCTGATGCTGATAATCGTATTGGAACGACAGCAGACCATACTGCTTCATCTGGAAAGCCACACTCACGCTGCTGCGTAGCGGCATACGGAATCCCGAAACCGATGAAGAGTAGGAGGGCGTACTGCTGGAACGCAGCGAATCGGTTAGTGCGCTCAACATACCGCTATTGCCCACGGTAAGCGTAGCAGCGGTTGGCGTTTGGATGGAAGCACCTAAGTGCAAACACTCCACAGGGCGGTAGATAACACCAAACGAGCCGTTCACACCTATACCCGACATCGTCAAGTCGGTCTTGTTTTGCAAGTAACCTCCCTCGCTGAACTGCTCATAGTACTCTGCGGTTTGGCTGTACGAATACGAAACCATACGCACACCCGCACCGAGATAGACCCGGTTGGAGATATTCATACCCCAATCCAATCCATACTGATTGACATACCCGTATTCACGGATACGGAGCGAGTTGCTGAGCGTCTCCCCCTCCAACAGCACCGTGGTCCATTGGTCGGAACCGGCTGCTGACGGGTTAATCAGATAGGTATCATAGCCTTGGCAACTGAGCCAGCCTACTTCCTCATCGTCCCAACGTGAAGCGGGTTGCAAAGCCGTCTCTTGCAATCCGTTGGTATTCATACAAACCACGTCCGCCAGCGAAGTCGTTTGCCCCGTAGCCGTTGCAACAAAAGAGCGGTTGAACGTGCGCAAACGCGAGTATGAAAACATAAAATTATTGAATATCACACCCCTGTCTTTGTACGGGTTGCCGAAAGCAAACACCCACGAGGCTTGCGGAGACGCAAAATAGTTGGTTTGTTTCCAATTCCCTCCCGCCTGATGTGTCTTGTCATAACGCTCATCAAACGAAATCATCACCTCCATACGGCGATACAGCCCCAAGCCCGCAGGATTGTCTTTTACCGCCGACGGGTCGCCGCCGATAGCCGTCATCGCACCGCCCATACCCACATAACGCGCCGTCCCCGTGAGTTCCTGCTCGCTGAGACGCTGCGTATCCTGTGCAAAAAGAGCGGTCGCACCCGCCACACACAGCAAAAGGACTGTTTGACAAAGGCGTTTCATATCTATTGCCGCTTGATGACTGCTTTTATAACGGTGGCATTGTTCCGTGTAACGGAATCTTCAATAAAAGTGATTTCCGCTTGCCGATTGTCGGCAGAGGTATCGGTATTTTCCTCCTGTGTTGTTTGGTATTCAGCCGTCTCATTGTCGTTGTCGAACAATGGTGTCGGCTGCGTCCGCTGCGGGGTGTCCCAATAGTACACATCGTCCACGTAGTCGTCCGCACGGACGGACAATGCCAGCCATGCAACCACTATCACAAAAAACGCTATGTACCGATACTGTTTCACTTTCTATCGTTCTATTATTCTATCCTTCTATCGCTCAGATTCTGCGGAAACCGATAATCTGTCGTACTTCTTCGATAGTCTGCTCCGCACGCTCCGATGCACGCTCCGCACCCGTCTTGATAACCTTCGCAAGATACTCGTTATCGTTCTGATAAGCCACAATCTTCTCGCGGATAGGTGCACAGAATGCATTGATATCGTGTGCCAACTGCTTCTTCATATCGCCGTAGCGAATCGCCATATTGTTATATTGGTCGTTGAAGTAATCGTAGGTCTGCTTCTCCGACACCAGTTCCATCAGCGTAAACAGGTTTTGTATCACATCCGGTTTCTCCTGATTGGGCATCGTCGGTCCCGCATCGGTAACGGCTTTCATTACTTTCTTGCGGATAACCTCCTCACTGTCACATAGATAAATGCAGTTGCCTTCCGATTTGCCCATCTTGCCGCTTCCGTCTAATCCCGGCACTTTCACCGCCTTGGCATTGAAATAGAAAGACTCCGGTTCCTTGAAATACTCCACATTATATATACGGTTGAAACGGCGGGCAAACAGACGCGCCATCTCCATATTCTGCTCTTGGTCTTTCCCGACAGGCACTTTGTCTGCCTTGTGCATCAATATGTCCGCTGCCATCAAAGTCGGATAAGTCAGCAGCCCCGCATTCACATTGTCAGGTTGCTTGCGTGCCTTGTCCTTGAACGATGTAACACGCTCCAACTCACCGAGATAGGCGTTCATATTCAGGTACAGATAGAGTTCCAGCACCTGTTTTACATCGCTCTGTACATAGATCGGTGCCTTCTCAGGGTCGATACCGCATGCCAAATACTCACAAAGAATGGTCTTTACCGAATTGCGGATATTTTCCGGCTTGGGATGTGTCGTGAGCGAGTGCCAGTCTGCAATAAAGAACATACAATCATACTCGTTTTGCATTTGTACGAAACTCTTTACTGCTCCGAAATAGTTGCCCAGATGCAAGTTTCCGGTTGGACGGATACCGCTAATCACTCTTTCCATAAAAAACGTATCTTTCTAATCCTTTTTTCCTTCCACACCAACAGGCAAAGTGCGGTTGATGCGCTGATCCAACGAAGTCAAAGTCTCTGTGTTTGCCACACCCGGTATCTCCTGTATCTTCGAGTTGAGTAACTCCATCAGATGTTTGTCATCTTTTGCATACAACTTGATGAGCATTGAATAAGCCCCCAACGTAAACTGCGACTCCACTATCTCCGGTATCTTCTCCAACTCTGCACTCACCGACTTGTACATCGAAGCCTTTGTCAGCATTATGCCTACATACACGCACAACTGATAGCCCAACATCTTAGGATTAACCTGATAACCGGAGCCTACAATCACCCCGTTGTCAAACATTTTCTGTACACGCTGATGCACAGCCGCACGACTCACTCCGCACATCTCTGCCACCTCTTTGAAAGGAACACGTGCGTTCCGTGTAATTACACTCAAGATCTTTCGATCCAAATCATCTATTTTTTCCATAATTATTTGATGTATTGCCTGTTCTCTTCAAAAATCATACCTACTTGTAACAAAAACACTGATTTTCCTGCAAAATTACTGTTTTTTTTGCACACCTGCAAATCTTTTAGTACTTTTGCATAGTAGTTTACGGAAAAATTGATACCAAAATATGACACTTAACGACTATATAGAGGCGCACACGTCAAAAGAAAATGACGTTTTGGAGTTTATCACCCGCGACACAAACGTCAATATCCTCAATCCGCACATGCTCTCGGGACAGGTACAAGGACGGCTGTTGGCCATGCTAAGCAAGATGATGCGCCCGAATCGCATACTGGAATTGGGAACCTTTACAGGCTACTCCGCCCTCTGTCTGGCAGAGGGACTGACCAACACCGGTATCTTGACGACCATCGAACATAACGACGAACTCGAAGATACCATCCGCCGCAATCTGTCGCTGTCTCCCTTGGGCAGAAAAATCGAATTGCGTATCGGTGATGCCAAAGACCTGCTACATACCATGCAAAATACGCTCTTCGACCTCGTTTTTATTGATGCCGACAAGCGGGAATACTGTACCTATTTGGATTTGGTCTGTCCGCTTGTTCCCGTAGGCGGCTGGATAATCGCCGACAACACCCTGTGGGACGGGCATATCATTGACCCAGCCTACGACAAAGACAAACAGACTCTCGGACTGCGGGCTTTCAACGACCTCCTGTCGCAAGACCCGCGCTTCGAACAAGTCATCCTCCCGCTCCGCGACGGACTGACCATTATCCGAAAAATACGCTGACCCCCTCCCCGCATACGAAAGAAATTGACTCACAAGCACAAGAAACATCACAAAGAAACAGAGACATCATAGACAAACAGAGACATCGTAGGAAAACGAGAGATGTCATAAGGAA
>DGIN01000025.1:11451-11775 GCA_002387325.1 Bacteroidales bacterium UBA4621
AGATGTCATAAAAAAACAGAGACTGTCTGACAAGTGTAGGCAGTCTCTTTTTTAATGTCGTTTTTTCGTAAAATATACTGTATGCTCAGGGACGCGGACGCCCCGTCCGCGGTCAAGTCGTCAGACTTGCCTGCTTTTTTCGCTGTTTTTCAGCCTTATTAAACACCCTCTTTTTTGTATTCTCTATCACCCCAATTCTTAATTCTTAATTCTTAATTCCTAATTCTTAATTCCTAATTCTTAATTCCGAATTCTTAATTCCGAATTCTTAATTCCGAATTCCTAATCCCTATCCTTATGTTACCGGGTCTATGATATTCGTAC
>DGIN01000053.1:0-726 GCA_002387325.1 Bacteroidales bacterium UBA4621
GCCCCCTGTATCGCTTATGCCACGGCGCATATCAAAGGCATTCTGCTTCAGCGTGCCATTGCCGAGGGGCGCATCGCGCAAGGCGAGGTTCCCGACATTAGCAGCCCGATCTATGATGCCAACATCGTCGTTGCCCCGAGCGACCACCTTATCCTCCAAGAGCAAGCCTTCCGGCAGACTATAGAGCGAGGTCTCTCATTCGTAGAGCAGAACGATGCCATCCTTACCCTCGGTATGAAACCTACACGCCCCGAGACCGGCTACGGCTATATCCAGATGCAGAATGTGCAGCACAATGCCGAGGGCGTCTGCAAAGTGAAGACTTTTACCGAGAAACCCAACCTCGAACTGGCAAAGGTCTTTATGGAGAGCGGCGAGTTCTTGTGGAACTCCGGTATCTTCCTTTGGAACCTGCGCACTATCTACTCGGCGTTCCATAGTTTCCTCCCCGAGATTGTGGAGAAGTTCCGCGAGGGACACCTCTATATGGGTACCGACCGCGAGGACGATTTTATCCAGCGTATCTTCCCTACTTGCCCCAATATCAGTATCGACTACGGCATAATGGAGAAAGCGCAGAATGTCTTCGTCCTGCCGTCCGACTTCGGCTGGTCGGACCTCGGTACATGGGGCTCGCTCTACGAACTGAGCGACAAGGACGATAACGGCAATGTTACGCTCCATAGCGAAGCCACTTACTACGACAGCCACCGCAATATCGTTACT
>DGIN01000053.1:817-16828 GCA_002387325.1 Bacteroidales bacterium UBA4621
GAGCAGGGCAACGTTCTCCTCATCTGTCCCAAAACCAAAGAGCAGCAAATACGCCAGTTCGTCAACGACGCCAACGACCGATACAACGGCAAATTCAATTAGACAAACATCACATCTATCAACCTTGATATGAGTTACCTCAATTTTGACAAGACACTCCTGATTAACTTGGAACGGTCGCTCCCAAAAGAGATGATACGCACCAACCGCGCAGGAGCCTACAACTCAACCACACTCGTCGATTGCAACACACGCAAGTACCACGGGCAACTCGTACTCCCCCTGCCGCAACTGGGAGACGACAACTATGTACTCCTCAGTTCGCTGGACGAGACCGTCATACAGCACGGCGCGGAATTCAACCTCGGCTTGCACAAATACGGCGAGAACACCTATTCCCCAAACGGACACAAGTACATACGCGAGTTTGACTGCGAGGTCATCTCCAAAACCACATACCGCGTGGGAGGCGTCATTCTCACCAAAGAACGTATGCTCGTCAGTTTCGAACCACGCGTACTCATACGCTACACACTCCTCGAATCCGGCTCGCCCACACTGTTGCGCTTCCGACCTTTTCTGGCTTTCCGCTCCGTGAACGAACTCACACACGAGAACCCGCGCGCATGCACCAACATGGATGACTGCCAAAACGGCAGATACAACCAAATGTATCCAGAGTTCCCAAAACTGTACATGCAGTTCTCTAAAGCCGTCGAATACCAACACAACCCCCTGTGGTACAAGGGCATCGAATACCCAAAAGAGCAGGAACGAGGCTACGAATACAAAGAGGACCTGCTCGTTCCCGGCTGGTTCGAACTGCCCATGCGCAAAGGGGAAAGCGTCATCTTTGCTGCGGGCATCACCGAAACAGACACCGCCAAACTCAAGACCGTCTGGGCAAAAGAACTCAAACGGCGTATCGCACGCACAGATATGTTCGCCTGCCTCAAAAACTCCGCCGCACAATTCTACAAGCGCGAGGGAGACAAATGCTACCTGCTGGCGGGATACCCGTGGTACCATGCACAGGCACGCGCAACATTCTTTGCTACTCCGAGTTGTACCCTCGACATCGACCGCCCCGAGTACTGGGACGCTATCATCGACCAAACAGCCGTCGGAGAGGTACGTGCCTTTATGGCGGGTGATTACGACAAGGTCAAAATGACGGGCATGGATGACCCGGATGCCCTGCTGTGGTTCATACGTGCGTGCCAGAAATACGCTCACAAATATACCCTCCACGAAGCAGCAGAGAAATACGGTGAACTCTGCCGCGAGATAATTGAGTATTACCGTCGTCAGAACCACCCGCGGGCTATCGTCCACCAAAACGGGCTGATCTGGGTGGACGGAACGGAGCGACCCGCCACTTGGATGGATGCAATGGAAAACGGAAAACCCATTACTCCGCGTACGGGTTACGTGGTGGAAATCAACGCACTATGGTACAACGCACTCAAATTTACCGAAGAAATGCTGAGCGAGATGGGAAAAGAAGCAATGGCTGACCTGACGGAATACCAGGCGGAAATCGTGCGCGACTCGTTTATCCGCACGTTCTGGAACGGACTCTATCTGGACGACTATGTGGTGGGCGACTACCACAACAAAGAGGTGCGCCCCAACCAAATCTGGAGCGCAGGACTGCCCTATTCGCCGTTAGACCACAAGCAGATGAAAGCAGTGGTCGATATTTGCACCAAAGAACTGCTTACACCCCGCGGACTGCGAACCCTCTCACCCAAAAGCGGCAACTACCGACCATTCTATGTCGGTGGACAGTTGGAGCGCGACCGCAACTTCCACAACGGACCCGTCCGACCCGCTACCGTCGCCGCATATGCACGCGCATACATGGCGGTCTACAAGCACAGTGGACTCAGTTTCATAGAACGCCTCCTCGTCGGATACGACTGCGAAATGAGCGAACTCTGCATCGGTACACTCAACGAACTCTACGACGGCAACCCCCCTTACAAAGGACACGGGGGCATGAGTTTCGCACCCAGCGTGGCAGCGGTAATATCCGTAATCGATACAATGAAAGAATACAAAGAGACTCCCTGTGAGTCCCAAAACATAATACAGCAATAGATATGAATGCATTGATGTTCGGATGGGAGTTCCCGCCCCATATCTTGGGAGGATTAGGTACGGCAAGTTACGGACTGACACGCGGTATGGCGCAACAGCAGGATATGCACATCACCTTTGTTATACCCAAACCGTGGGGAGACGAAGACCAGTCGTTCCTGCGCATCATAGGCGCCAACAGCATACCCATCGTGTGGAAAGAAAACAGTTACGACTATGTAAAGCAGCGCATGGCAGGCAAAATGTCCCCCGAAGAGTACTTCCGCTTCCGAGACGGCATCAAATACGATTTCCGCCGTATAGGCACCGACGACCTCGGCTGCGTGGCTTTCTCGGGACGCTACCCCGACAACCTCATCGAGGAGATAGGCAACTACGAGGCGGTGGCATCCGTACTCGCAAACACCCTCGACTTCGATATTATCCACTCCCACGACTGGTTGACCTACCCGGCAGGAGTCTTCGCCAAACATATATCGGGCAAACCGCTGGTCATTCACGTCCACGCCACCGATTTCGACCGCAGCCGAGGCAACGTCAATCCCACCGTCTATGCTATCGAAAAGCGCGGTATGGACGAGGCGGACCATATCATATGCGTGAGCAACCTGACCCGCCAGACCGTTATCGACAAATACGGTATCAATCCGCACAAGGTCTCCACTGTGCATAATGCCGTCGAACCGTTGGCACACCCCGAGGAGTTCGTCAAGCACCCGCGCAAGGACAAACTCGTTACCTTCCTCGGACGCATTACCATGCAGAAGGGACCGGAGTACTTTGTCGAGGCTGCCGCACGGGTATTGGAGAAAACCGACGGTGTGCGCTTCGTGATGGCGGGAAGCGGAGACAAAATGAACGAGATGATCGATCTTGTAGCCAAACGAGGTATCGCTGACAAGTTCCATTTCCCCGGTTTTATGCGCGGGAAACAGGTACAGGAACTGTTAGCAGACTCCGACGTATATATTATGCCTAGCGTGAGCGAACCGTTCGGTATTTCCCCGTTGGAGGCAATGCAGGTCGGTTGCCCTACTATCATATCCAAGCAGTCCGGCTGTGCGGAAATCCTGAGCCATGCTATCAAAACCGACTACTGGGACATCGACGCTATGGCGGACGCTGTCTATGCCATCGTCAAATATCCCGCAATGTACAAATCATTGCACGAAGAAGGACAACGCGAAGTAAACAGCATCCGCTGGTACGATGCCGGTCTCAAAGTCCGCCGCATCTACGACGCTGTCATCAACCACACGCTGTAAATGTCATAAGATAAAAGCAAATAAAAAATTAAATCAAACACTTTATGAAATACGGAAAATATATACTATGCAGTTTGTTGTGTTTGTCTGTTTCTATTGTAGCCATAGCAAGAAATAATGGAACCGAGCGCAAACTGATTGAAATAAAAAAGATTATTGATCTTACACCTGAACAGGAAGATTCTATTTCGTTATCTTCATAGGCAATACTCTATTATTACAGATTCGGCTCTTTATGATATTGCCGATCCTGTAGTGGCAGCACAGGTAAAATATGAGGCAAATAAAGTGTTTCATAATAGTTTTATGGCATTGCTGACCGAGGAACAGAAAGTAAAGTATATTCAAGTAACATCATCTCCTGAAATTAAGGCAAAAACAGAGGCAAAGATACAAACTTTGCATGAGACAGAACAATATACGGAAGCCGAGTTGGCAAAGCAGTATGATGCCATTTACAAGTATCTTATGTTGGAAAAGGTGGTTTATGTCCGCGATAAGTATCATATTCCGCAACAAAAGATGAATATTGCCCAACTCAAGAAAATGCAACCTAAAGCATTGCAGGCTGCCAATGCCGATGAGAAACTAAAGCATAATGGCAAGCCGCGTAACAAAAATTACCAGTGGTAGAATCATATACTTGTAGCAACACTAACCTATGAAACTGCGGTTTACGATACTCCTTATTATATTGTTGAATATATTTGCTTTGTTTGCAGAGAACCCTGCAAATGACAGCCTTGCTATAGCCAATCGGCAAAAACAGGAATATACCGAGGCGATGAAATATCTGCGCGGTATAAATACCGAAATGGATATTGACAAAGCCAAAACGATATTGTTCGACTTGGCAAAGGAGGATTATGCACCGGCATTGCGTACCATTGGAACGATGTATAGCCGTGGTGTCGGAGTAAAGCAGAATTTCAGGAAGACGTATATCGCCTACTACAAGGCTGCCAAATTAGGAGATGCAAAATCTATGGTTAATATCGGGGTTATGTATCAATGCGGTGATTCTGTGGAGCAAGACTTTGCAAAGGCATACAAATGGTATAAACGCGGATTGAAAAACGGAAACATAAAGGCTAATTATTATATAGGCTATTTGTATTACAAGGGCTTTGGCGTAGAACAAAGTTATAAGACCGCATTATATTATTTCCGTGAAGGTGCCAAAGCAGGTAATCCGTCTTGTCTCTATATGTTAGGTCTGTGCTATATAGAAGGTAACGGTGTAGAACAGAATATCGAAAAGGGAAAGCACTTTATGGAAAAGGCAGTTGATGCCGGTAGTGAGGTTGCTGTGGACTATATTTTGTACGGAAGGTTATCTACAGCATTGCAAAAGGTTGCTCCGCGTAACAAAACCGATGAATTGGAGCGTTTCCTCCCGCAAAAAGTGCAACGAAAGAGGGATAATACTTTGCTAACCAATTTTTCAGGGAATTGGGAGGGTAAACTGATAGAATACGATTGGTCGGGGACACGCATAAAGAATCGTAAAGATATACAATTAGAGGTGTATAAGAATGGCGATTGTATGGACGGTTTATGGATTATCGGTGAAGAAAGCGTGCCTTTTTCTGCTTGCTATAAAGATACTTTATGGCAAATGGATGCCGATATACATCACAATTTGAGAGGGGCAAAGGTGCAAATGCAATGGTGCGGCTTGAACTACGAGCAAAAGGACGGACAAGACTATTTGACGGGAAATGTGCAGATATTCAGTTTGAAAGCCAATGAACCCGCTCCGCCGAGTTATGTAGTATTAAAGCGTAAGCAACAAGCAACAACGGATAATAAGTTGAACTTGGCAAAAGAAAGTAATACTTTTTCTGTTGAGGTCGTTCCTAATCCTGTTATGGAAGAGCAATGTGTAGCATACATTGATATGCCTGCTGTGCAGATTGTGCATATTAGTCTGTATGATACGAACGCACATTGTTTGTTTGCGAAAGAATGTACTATGCAACAAGGTCGGAATACAATTTCCATTCCTATGCCTTACAATGCGGGGATATACTGTTTGCAAGTACGGAATGTGGATTCTACCATTGATAATATCACCAAAATAGTAAAACAGTAGGAAATATGAAGTTATATATACATAGGATATTGATACTGTTCTTTCTGCTTTTTGCAATCGGGGTATTAGGCGATAATATGGGCATTGTCACTATATATGCTTGTGATTTAGAGGACGATGATGATTGGTGGCAATTTGATAATGATGGAGACGATTGGTGGACATATTTGCCGGATATTGATTGTACACCGGATCCGCCGGCGTCGGATGATACAGACGATAAGGATGATGATGACTTAATTCCTAGTTGGGATACAGATGATACCGATGATGATTGGGAAGATGACCCATGTGTAATGGGAGATTGTGATGATTTGTATGATGATACGGATGACAAGGAAGATCCAAAAGAGGAAAAAGAAGAAAAAGAAGAGGATGACTGTGATCCGGAAACAGGCATAAAAGGTGCTGCTCGACATGTGAAAGGCAAGGATGAATGTGTGCAAGATTGTATGGGCGTATGGGGTGGAAAGGCTTATACCAAAGAGTGTAATGGTGAGACTATCTGTATTGACGGTAATAATGGTACTTTTACCAATACTTTGACAGGCGAGGCTTTAGAAAAGTTTGAGCAGGCAGAGCAAGAGATGCTACAGAATTGTTTGCAAGCGGCATTGTTGAACAATTTGAATGAAAATTATGGAATTCAAATAGATTATTCTGCATCTCAACGAACTCTCGGTTCATTTAATCCGTGTAACTATAGTATCGTATTTAATTCCACAAGCGCAATTAGTGCATATTCTGTAACTGCAGAACTATTCCATGCATATCAAGAACAATACCTTGGAGGTGTTTTAAGTACTATCCAAAATTCTGTAGACCATACAGGTGGTTCTAATATAGAAGCAGAAGAAAAGGCTATGGGGTATTTGAGTTCAATATATACATTATTAGGCGAGCAAGAGGTAGAGGGCGTACCTCCGTTGTTAGGACAATGGTGTAAAGACTTTGCAGAAAAGAATAAAAATAATCATAACAATGCAACCTTAACTATAGATGAGATAAATAGTTGGTTTGCTGCTGTCTACGAATTTCAACAATATTACGCTGGTACAAAGCCTTCAGGCAGCAATGATATATATGATGCTCCTGTTGATGAGGATTTGCTACCTCTTTCTTTATTGAGTTTATGGAATATGGCCACAGATTGTCGACAAATGGAAATTATTATAAAACCTGTAAACAGATTCCCCAAAGATGAACGGATTATTAAGTGGTAGCAAGATAAAAAGAATTGTATATTGGCATTGTGTTGTATCAACTATATGCACTATGTTATTATTGTTCTCTGCTTGTGCGCAGACCCGTCCGTTGCAACCGAAGGCTGTGCAACAGACTGCTGTTAGCAAATATCTTTCTGATAGCATATTCGTCCATAATTGCGACACATTTGTACAAGTGGAGAATAAATATAGAATAGAGTGGCAGACGAAAAACTATCGGCAGTGTATAAAGCAATATGTAGAAAAGAAATTTTATCCGTGGAGGAATATTCAAGCGTACGATATTATTCAGTATTTTGATGTCTCGCAGGAAACGCGTGATATGATATATAAGAATGGAGGAGTACGGGCAATTATACAATCTTTACTTTCGAAAGAAAGTTGTGAGAACGCACATCGGAATGGATTTCCGATTGAATTCAAAGTCTATTTTGTTGTTTCGTTAGCAGATATGAAGATACTTGCATATGGGTTTGAATTATCATGGGAAGATAAACCTAAACAACTCGCGCCAATAGAGTTGGAAAAGATATTGGACTTTATTCATACTATTCAGTTATCATATAGTGGTGGAGAAGAATATAGAAACGAGACTATAGCATTAGGTATAAACTTGCACCGCCTAAGTCTTGAATAAGATATTAAAACCAACCGTAATATGAAACAGATACATATTCAAAAATATTGGGTGTGCATAGGTTTCATGCTAACTTTTGCAGGTTGTGCCTCTACAAAGAGTGCAAAATGTGATAATGGTGCTAATGGAGTATTTTTGCCTGATAGTTCGTTTGTTTATGGGGAAGATACGCTGTGTGTAAAGCATACACCCTATAGGGAGTGCTGGACTACCAAAAACTATGCGAAAACGGCAAAGATTATAAGAGCAAAAGGAGATACTGTTCCGCCGTATATGTGGGAAAGGATTATGTATGAGAGAGTACAGTATATGGGTATCTCAGACGAAACACGTACTATGATACTTAGTGCTGGAGGAGTCAGTGGTATATTACATTCTTGCCTTTCTGAATAAAATTATGTTAATACTATTCGTCATAATGAAATATGGTTAGTAGCGGATTTTATAGTTTCTTTGACTGATATGAAAATACTTGAATATGGTTTTGAGTTGTCGTGGAATGATAAAAGTATGCAACTTTCGCCAAAGGAGATAACCAATATCTTAGATTTTCTTCATACTATCCAACTGACATATAGTGGTGGAGAACAATTTAGAGATGAGACCATTGTTTTTTCTATGAATTTGCATCGCTTGAGATAAAATGAAAAATTATACCATAATATGGGTAACTGCAGGCATTATCTCTTTATTGTGTGCTTGCAGTGGTGTCTCCAAAGTTGCCAAAGCACCCGCAGGAAAATTTGTCTCGGACAACTTGTATGTGAGTGGCAAAGACACTTTATTTGTGCAATACGATGCAACATTGAATAAAGTAGAAGTATTCACAAAGGATTATCATAGTAAAAGAGATAGTATAGATAGGCTGTGGGTAGAAGAATATAAAGATCCACGTGTGCAAGAAATAGTTGCCTCAAATGTGAAAATTATAAAACCAATTAAAGCGGAGTTTTTAAGGAAAGGAATTTATATGCTTTCGGAAAAGGCATTATCTTCAGTTTTCTCTACGGAAAATTCGTATGGTCGTTTCTCTATGTATTTGATTTATTCTTTGCCAACGGATAATTTTCAGGATTATGGTTTTACGCTATCTTGGTATAAACAAGAACTCGTATTGTCTGCAGAAGATATAGAAAGTGTACTGAATATGATTAGAAATTGGCAATTTCAATACAAAGGCGATAATATGGCTATAGACGAAATTTGTTTGCGACTATATCTGCCTATACGCGCCGAAAAGTGATAAATATGTTTATGGTTAATCAGTGATAATACGGACGCAGTCCGTCCGTTTAACAATCAATCCGATAATGCCTTGAATATTTTTTGACCCTATTTGTCTAAAAAGCGCGGCGTATGTTGCGCCGCAAGACAGGTTTTGCGGGTTTTGTTCCATTATAAAAAACACGCCGCAGGCGAATAAGATTTATGGCAATTTATGGATGTACAATCAAAGAAAGATTTATTTGGATTTCTTGCCGCTTGCGGCAAAGGAGACAAGGAAACAAGGATACAACAAACAGAATAACTAACATAACTTACAGATTATGAAAAATATATGCTTTTGCTTTCAGATGCATACTCCGTATCGTCTGAAGCGTTACCGTTTCTTTGACATCGGTCATGACCATTATTATTACGATGACATGCAGACCGAGGACAACGTTACGTGGCTCGTACAGAACTCCTATCTGCCACTTTGTCAGACCCTGCGCGAAATGATCCAACTCTCCAAAGGACGTTTCCATTGTGCGCTCTCTATCTCCGGTGTGATGCTCGAGATGTTTGAGCAGTACACCCCCGAAATCATCGATGTGCTCAAGGAACTGGCTGATAGTAAATGCGTTGAGTTTCTTGCCACTCCGTTCTCCTATTCCCTCGCGGCGGTGTACAATACGGACGAGTTCCAAGAGCAGTTGGACAAGCAGCGTGCTGTCATCAGCGATGTGTTAGGGGTAACTCCTACTGCCATTTGGAACACCGAATTACTCTATTCCGATGAAATGGCATATAATTTGTACAAGTTGGGCTACAAGGTGATGCTCACCGAGGGTGCCAAGCACGTGATGAGTTGGAAATCCCCCAACTATCTCTACACCTCGGCAGGTGCGCCCAAGATGAAGATGCTCGTGCGCAATGCGGGGTTGAGCGACGAGATGAGTTTCCATTTCTCTGATCCGGGGTGGTACAATTATCCGATGGACGCGGAGAAATATGCCAACCAACTGCACAGCCTGCCCGAGGGCGAAGACCTTGTCAATATATGGGTTGGTGCCGACACATTCGGTATCCGCCAGCAGGCGGGGACGGGTATCTTTGAGTTCCTAAAGGCGTTGCCATACTATGTGATTGAACGTGGAATGGGTTTCTGTACGCCTACCGAGGCTGCCAAGAAGATGACGGCTATCGATGTCATCTCTGCGCCATACCCGCTTACATGGGCGGGCGAGGCGAAAGACCTCAGTATGTACAACGGCAACGACCTGCAGCAGGAGGCATTGAGCAAACTCTATGCGGTGGCGGAACGCGTACACCTGTGCCAAGACAAGGGCTTGAAGACCAACTGGTTGCGCCTGCAAGATGTGAATAATTTCCACTATATGAACCACATCGACCAGGGGGCTACCTACTACGAATCGGCATATGATGCATTCATCAACTATATGAACGTCCTGTCCGATTTTCTGCAGTCGGTCGAGGAGCAGTACCCGACAACGATAGGCAACGAGGAACTGAACGGCTTGCTCAAGACCATCAACAGTCAGGAGAAAGAGATTCAGCAACTCAAAGAGGAACTGAAAAAAGAGCAGAAAAAGAAAAAAACAACCAAATAAACGACACGAAAAAGTGTACGATTATTAAGATTTATCCTAAGGACAGAGGTCGTCTGCCCTTAGGATAAAAGTAAGGTGGATACTTATAGGATGCTTATAGGATACGCACCCTTTGTGCCGTCTGTAAAAATGTACGATTATTAAGATTGGCTTTCGAGGGTAGCCACAGGCTATCCACAGGGAAAGATCTGGGAAAGAACAGGGAAAATGTCCGGTGAATAAGTCTCTCTGGTATTCCTTCGGAAAGTGTACGTTTGTTAAGATTAGGAAACTGATTGTGCATTATGCATTGTGCATTGTGAATTGAAAAATAAGTTTGTCATATTAGTCTGCTTTTTGTTGGCAACCGCTATGGGTTTCGCTGCCAAGGAGAAGGCTGTCAAGACGGTCATCCGTACTTGGCAGTTGCCATTGCCTGCGGCTATCGCCGACACGGTGCAGTTTGCCGACACGGCGTACCTCAACTATCCTATGCGCGGTGTACAGAACGACTATTCTGTCTCTTCTGTGTACAACGGCAACTGTCTCGTTTCCCCCATCCAGTCACGCATCTATTTCGACCGCCTCTCGAAGATAGACGACATCTTTGCCGCGGCTTACCAACCGTATATATATACACCGCAGGACGTGCGTTTCTTCAACACCACCACGCCCTATTCGAGCATCGCATACAACAAAGGGTTTACCAATATGCACGAGGAGAACGAAATCTATTTCCTCTTTACCGGAAACCTTAACAAACGTATCAATCTCGGTACACAACTCAACTATCTCAACAGTGTGGGACACTACTCCAATCAGGCGGGCAAACTCTTCAACGGTAACGTCTTCGGTTCCTACAACGGCAACCACTATTCGTTGCAGGCGGCACTTACGTTTGCCAACTGGAGCAACTTTGACAACGGCGGACTCACCAACCCCGGAGACCTCGACGGTGCTTTGAAACCCGAAGACTTGCCCGTCAATCTTAATGCAATGTCCGGCTATCGCTATCTGTCCGGGTATCTCAACCATTACTACAGCATCACCGTTGAGCGTCCTTATCACGACACCATCGAGGTAATCAACGGAGAGGGCAGGCGTGAGCAGCGGGATACGGTGAAAATCAACTATGTGCCGGTTACCACCTTTGCACACACCTTTGAGACCACCAACAGCAACCGCCGTTACGTGGAGCGTACCGCCCAACAGAACTTTTATCCGGCATACTATCGTAATCCGGATACGACCAACGACTCCACCGATGTGCTTACCATTCGCAACACGTTGAGCGTAACTTTCGAGGAGGAGTTCAACCGCATACTCAAGTTCGGGGCTACGGTCTATGCCGTCAACGAATGTCAGCGTTTCCTCCAGCCCGTCAACGAGGATGCAACAATCTTGGGCGACTATGAGAATTTCACTTTTCAGAAACTGAACACCACAGTCCACCTTGCGCCCGATACCCTTTGGGGCTACCAATGGACAAACAATACTTTTGTCGGCGGTGCGCTTTATAAGAACCGCGGCAAATGGGTGCATTACGGCTTCGATGGCGATGTATGTGTGCTGGGCTACAAACTTGGTGAGTTCAGGGTGAACGGACATATCGATGGCGATTTCCGCATTGGCAAAGACACCATGTATATCCGTGCGCAGACGTTTGTCAGAAACGAGACACCGTCCTACTATCTGCAGCATTTCTCGTCCAACCACTTCCGCTGGGACAACGATTTCCGGAAGACCTACCGTTTCTATGTCGGCGGTGAGATTGCGTACCCCACCACTTGGGTGAAACCCAAAGTGAATGTCGGTTTCGAGAACCTGACCCGCTATATCTATTTCGGTCAAACGGGCGTCCCCGTGCAGCACGAGGGCAACATTCAAGTGCTGTCTGCGGACGTGCAGTGCCACATCACTACGCCTTGGGTGAACCTCGAGAACCACGTGGTCTATCAGTTGTCGAGCGATGCGGCTATGCCTTTGCCGTCTTTTACGCTCTACCACAACCTCTACTACCATGGCACGTGGTTCCGCGCTATGGATGCGCAGATAGGCGTGGATATGCGCTATTTTACGTCCTACTACGCCCCCTTGCTCAATCCTGCTACGGCGCAGTTCTGCGTGCAGAACACCGCCAAGGTCGGCAACTACCCGATACTCAACGTGTATGCCAATTTCTACGTCAGGTCGCTGCACCTGCGTTTCTTTGCCCACTACACCCATTTCAACCACCTCTTTATGAAATCAACCCCGAACTACTTTGCTATGCCCGGCTACCCGATGAACCCTGGCATCTTCCGTGCCGGTCTTGCATGGCATTTCTATAAATGACAACCAACAACATACAACTATCAACGGTGCAACCCACCAACGTTTACAAACAATATGCCTTTAACAATACGATTAAATAAAATCTTGATTTACGCCCGCGATGAAGCGGAGCGTTTGCAGAATACGCAGATACTGCCCGAACACCTCGTGCTGGGTATCCTGCGCTTGGCGGAAGGTCAGGCGTTTGAACTGCTCCGCAAGGCGGGGCTGTCTGCCGAAGAAGCCAAAGAAAACCTCGACACCGCTTTGCAGCAGGAGCAGCGCAACACTATCGAACCGATTACCCGCAGTACGCAGGTAGAGAGTATCATACGTATTGCCGAGGGTATCAGTCGTGAGTATCAGACAGATGCTATCAGTAGTGCCCATCTGCTGCTGGCTATCCTGCGCCACCGTATCAATCGTGCCGCACTATATCTGGCGAATGCGTGGGGAATTACTTACGAGCGGATAGTTGAACTCTATGCCCAACCGCACACCGGCACACAAACTCCGACCGCTGGAATGGGGCAGGGAAATGATGTGGAGGACGGCACCCCCCGTCGCCCGCAACCGAATGTGGGCAAAGTCGGTGCTACTACAGCACTCGACAAGTACGGACACGACCTTACCAAGCAGGCACAGGCGGGCAAACTTGACCCGGTGGTCGGGCGTGAAGTGGAGATTGAACGTGTCATACAGATTCTCTCCCGCCGCAAGAAGAACAACCCTATCCTCATTGGCGAACCGGGTGTTGGCAAGTCGGCTATCGTGGAGGGGCTCGCCTTGCGTATTGTCGGCAACGAGGCTGGTGCCCTTGCGGGCAAACGTATCATCACCCTCGATGTCGCATCTATGGTGGCGGGAACCACCTACCGCGGGCAGTTCGAAGAGCGTATGAAAGCAGTGTTGCAGGAACTGCAACGCCACCCGGAAGTAATCTTGTTTATTGACGAGATACATACCATTATCGGTGCCGGTAACGCTCAAGGCTCTTTGGATGCGGCCAATATCCTCAAACCCGCTTTGGCGCGGGGCGAGGTGCAATGCATAGGTGCTACCACCACCAACGAGTACCGCACCTCTATAGAGAAAGACGGGGCGTTGGAACGCCGCTTCCAGAAAGTGGTTGTCCGTCCGACCACCCCCGGTGAAACTCTCTCTATCCTCAACCGTTTGAGCGAGCATTATGCCGAATACCACCACGTTGTCTATCCCGAAGAGACCCTGCAAGCCGCAGTCAGTCTCGCTGAACGCTATATTACCGACCGCGCTTTCCCCGACAAAGCCATCGATGTGATGGACGAGGCGGGTGCCCGTGCGCATGCGCGAGAGAAAGCCGTGGGCAACGAAGCGAAGGAACCCTATATTATCACGTTGGACGACATCGCTTCCGTGGTGTCAATGATGTCGGGTGTGCCCGTACAGCGTGTGCAGAAAGCGGAGAACGAGCGTCTGCGCACTATGGACGAGACCCTGCGCAAGCGGGTCATAGGTCAGGACGAGGCGGTAGAGACCATTGTGCGTGCCATTCGCCGATCGCGGCTCGGTTTGCGCGACCCGCGCCGGCCTATCGGTACATTCTTCTTCCTTGGTCCCACCGGAGTGGGGAAGACCTACCTCGCACAGTGTCTTGCAGAGGAGATGTTCGGCAGCCGCGATGCCGTCATTCGTTTCGATATGTCCGAGTATATGGAGAAACATGCTGTCTCGCTCCTTGTGGGCGCACCTCCGGGATATGTGGCACACGAGGACGGCGGCAAACTCACCGAGGCTGTACGTCGCAAACCCTATTCGATTGTGCTGTTCGACGAGATAGAGAAAGCACACCCTGACATCTTCAATATTCTCTTGCAGGTGTTGGACGAGGGGCGGCTTACCGACCGGCAGGGACACGTGGTGGACTTCCGCAATACGATTATCATCCTGACTTCCAATGTCGGTACGCGCCAACTCAAAGAGTTCGGTGCGGGTATCGGTTTCGGGGTGTCGGATATGGATACCAAGACAAGCAACCGGATGCTGCTCAAGGCGTTGCAGAAGACTTTCCCACCCGAGTTTCTCAACCGTATCGACAATGTCATCACGTTCCAGCCCCTCACGCGCGATGCACTCGCACGTATCGTCAATATCGAGGTGGCATTGCTCCAAGAGCGTCTGCGTAAGACGGGGCATCAACTGGTGCTGACGCCCGAAGCCACTATGCAGTTGGCAGAGAAAGCCTACGACCCGCAGAACGGGGCGCGTCCCGTCAAACGGGCTATCCAGACCTATCTCGAAGACCCGCTTACCGATGTGCTGCTTGCACACCCGCAGCAAAAACGCATAACTATCAAACAACTACAAAATAAATAACTATTATGGCTATCGAAATTACAGATGCCAACATCAAGACGCTGTTGGCTGAGGGTAAACCCCTCGTTGTGGATATGTGGGCACCGTGGTGTGGTCCTTGCAAGATGATGTTGCCCATTGTGGACGAACTGAGCAACGAGTATGAAGGTCGTGTCGTGGTCGGCAAACTCAATGTGGACGACAATCCCGACACCTGCGAGGAATACGGAGTGATGAATATCCCGACGATGCTGTTCTTTAAGAACGGCAAACTCGTCAACCGCCATGTCGGTGCCTGCCGCAAAACCGACCTTCTCCCCCTCCTCGACTCCCTCTTGTAAAAAAGCACAAGTAAGCGTATGCTAACTCAAGCATAAACATACCATTACACAACGAAAGCGGCTGCCTGCATTTGTCAGACAGCCGCTTTCAATCCAATCTGTTCGCCTACAACATCCATCACCTGCTATAGATTCTTCATAATCTCTTGCAATATGAATCAGAGTTATCTGTTATTCAACTAAAGTCCAAGTCTCGCCCATTCCCATAAACAGTCCTCCCCGCTCCTCAGTCGTGTCGGTGACTATCGTTTTATACATTACAATACCCTTGCCTTTCACTATCTTGGCGGCATTGGGAACCACGGTTTCACTATGAAATCTATCCCGATAATAGGCTTTCAAGAAAATTGTATCACCTAAATACTGGAATATGGCATCCGCTTTTGAAGACTTATTTTCTGCAGTGAACCCAATATATAAATCTTGGGTAGTAGTTAATCCTATGGATAAATATTTTCTAGAATCCCCAATATACATATCAAACGAACGAGGAGTTACAATATCCTCATTGGCATTATTTGTCAACTTTGCTCTAATAAAGTAAATTTCCGAGGCAGTTGTAAATCCTCCGAATGCTTCTTCTACAGGATCCCTTTCCGGACGTGGCTCATACTCTCGACTTATTTCTTCTACGGTTAGTGTAACTGTATTACCTTTGTCAGAAACATACACTAACTCTGTACCCTCTTCCGGAAAGTAGCAGTCAACTCGTTCAAAGGGGAAATTATCCCAACCATACTTGATGTATGGAACAGTCTTATCGGGATTGTTTTTGTCTCCATCGCAAGAGCATAAAAGTAGCGCAATGCAGGCTGCTCCGATTTTTACAATGTCTTTCATAATTATTGAATGTAAATTTTATCGGAATGTACCATTCCGTTGGT
>DGIN01000062.1:0-169 GCA_002387325.1 Bacteroidales bacterium UBA4621
ATGGGTATATGGAGGTACGGAAATTGTATACTCTGCATATCGGGAAGAGAATATATACTTGCAAAAGGCGAAAAGAAACATTCTGCACAGATAGTATCCGGTATTATTTTGCTTCCGACATCTCCGGTTTTGAGGCGGGTATGCTGATTTTCCATAACTTTGCACAAAA
>DGIN01000062.1:290-20405 GCA_002387325.1 Bacteroidales bacterium UBA4621
TTGCATATATCAAAGATTTAAGGTAACTTTGCAGCGTAAACAAAAACTCTTAACCTTATGGACATTGCATTGGTTGTTATTTTGATAGTGGCAGGAGTGGTTCTTCTGCTGTTGGAATTGTTTTTACTACCCGGTTTTGGCATAGCAGGAATAACCGGCTTTTTAAGTTTGGCAGGCGCAGTGGCGGCGGCTTATCTGCGCATTAGTGCCACAGCAGGGCATATCACGCTGGCAGCGGCTGTTGCAGCAGCTGCATTAGCAGTATATGGTTTTATCCGCAGCCATGCTTTACAGAAAATGGCGTTGGACACTTCCATTGAATCCAAAGTGAAACTTGCTGCACCCGGCAAAAAAATAGAAAACTTGGAACGTGATGCTAAAGAGATGGACGCAGAACGTAAAAAAGAACGTGAAGAGAAGGCGACTGCCAATGCAGAAGATGTAGGGGAACCTCAGTTATAAGAAAATTTATTGTCAAACCAAATAAAAGACACACTATTATGGAAACAGGAATGATTGTACTTTTGGCTATTATCGCCGTCTTTTTGATTATCTTTTTCTATTATGTCCCGTTTATGCTGTGGGTGAATGCCCAAGTGAGCGGGGTGCGTGTATCGTTGATACAGTTGTTCCTTATGCGTATCCGCAAGGTACCCCCCACCAAGATTGTAAACTGCCTGATTGAGGCACACAAAGCGGGATTGACAGACGTAAAACGCGACGGATTGGAGGCACACTATCTGGCAGGCGGACACATAGAGCGTGTAACCCACGCATTGGTATCGGCCTCAAAAGCAGGAATCCAATTGCCATTCCAGATGGCTACTGCTATCGACTTGGCGGGACGTGATGTATTTGAAGCCGTGCAGATGTCGGTGAATCCGAAAGTGATTGATACTCCACCCGTTACTGCTGTTGCCAAAGACGGCATTCAGTTGATAGCCAAGGCACGTGTAACCGTGCGGGCGAATATCCACCAGTTGGTCGGCGGTGCAGGCGAAGATACCGTACTGGCACGTGTCGGCGAAGGTATTGTCAGTTCAATCGGATCGGCAGAGAGCCACAAACAGGTACTGGAGAATCCTGACAGTATCTCCAAGTTGGTATTGAGCAAAGGTTTGGACGACGGAACGGCGTTCGAGATATTGTCTATTGATATAGCAGACATTGATGTAGGCAAGAACATCGGTGCACAACTGCAGATGGACCAAGCCGAGGCGGACAAGAACATCGCCCAGGCGAAAGCCGAAGAGCGTCGTGCTATGGCTATTGCCAACGAACAGGAGATGAAAGCCAAAGCGCAGGAGGCTCGTGCAAAAGTAATTGAAGCAGAAGCCCTTGTACCACAGGCTATGGCAGAGGCTTTCCGCAACGGGAATCTCGGTATTATGGACTATTACCGTATGCAAAACATACAGGCCGACACCGCTATGCGCGAGGCTATTGGCAAGCCCGCTGAAAGTGGTAAAAAGAAATAGTGAAAGTAGCACTCTTGCAATATCCCATTGCTTGGGCAGACAAGCAGACCAATCTGCGCCTGACCGAGCAGCGTTTTGCCGCATTGGCTCACCGAGCCGATGTGGCTCTTTTGCCTGAAATGTTTACCACCGGTTTCTGTACAGATCATCCGGAGTTGGCAGAACCCGCTGACGGTGAGACCATACAGCGTTTGCAGCATTGTGCCAATCTATACGACTTAGCCATAGCCGGGTCGTTTATTTGCACAGAAGACAGACGTTTGTATAACCGCGGTTTCTTTATAAGACCTGCGAAAAAGCCAGTCTTCATTGATAAAAGGCACCTCTATGCACATGGCGGAGAGGCAGCGTTTTTCTCGGCGGGGAACGATGCAAAAGTGGTTGAATACAAGGGTGTTAAATTTCGTTTATTAGTGTGTTACGACTTACGTTTCCCTGTTTGGATGCGCAATACCACGGGGTACGATTATGATATATTGCTCGTAGTGGCCAATTGGCCGCAAATACGTATTCAGTATTGGGATGCACTGCTACTCGCCCGCGCAGTGGAAAATCAATGCTATATATGCGGTGTAAATATAGTAGGTGATGACGGTTTGGGTTTGCACTATAACGGACATTCCGTTGCGTATGATACCCTGCTCCATCCGATAGTGCATTTCGAGGACAACGAAGAAGGAACAAAAATTGCTGATTTTGATATAGAAAAACTATACCACTACCGCAATGTGCTGCCTCTATGGCAGGACGCAGACAAATTTCAATTGGTAAACTTGTAAAAGGAATGGCACCGCATTGGAAAATACATACGCTTGATGAAAAACAGAAAGCCCTCTGTGAGTCGCTCTCCAACGAACTGAAAATAAGTCCGCTCTCTGCACAATTGCTGATTGACAGGGGTATATCCACAGCGGATGAAGCACGAGCGTTTGTGCGTCCATCGCTATCACAACTGCACGACCCGTTCTTAATGCGCGATATGGATAAAGCCGTGGAGCGGCTCTCGAAAGCAATAGCAGAATATGAACGAATAATGGTTTATGGCGACTATGATGTGGACGGCACCACGGCAGTGGCACTAATGTACACCTTTTTGCGTACACAGACCGACAACCTGATTTTCTACATACCTGACCGATATACAGAAGGATATGGCATTTCTTACAAAGGAATAGACACCGCGCTGAAAGAGAAATGTACGCTGATTGTTTCCCTTGATTGCGGTATAAAAGCAGTGGACAAAGTGGAATATGCCAGTGCAAAAGGAATAGATTTTATCATTTGCGACCATCATACTCCCGGTGTCGAACTACCTCAAGCGGTGGCTGTCCTGAATATGAAACGTGCCGACTGTGGTTATCCATACAAGGAACTGAGCGGCTGCGGAGTCGGGTTTAAGTTAGTGCAAGCGTATATACACAAACACCATATCTCAGAAGAGAAAGCCTATGTATTGCTTCCTTTATTAGCGATGTCAATAGCCTCTGATATTGTACCGGTTACAGGCGAAAACAGAATTTTGGCTTATTATGGTTTGCGCCAATTGAACAAACGTCCGCCTGTGGGGGTATATGCCATTATGCAGGTGGCCGGCATTGCCGATAGAATCATCACCATATCTGATTTGGTTTACAAAATAGGTCCGCGTATCAACGCTTGCGGGCGTATCAAATCGGGTGCAGAGGCAGTGCGCTTGCTCATAACGGACAACCCTGCTTTTGCACAGCAACAGGCTGCAGATATAAATACATACAACGCCGAGCGCAAAGACTACGACAGCAAGACCACCGAAGAAGCCCTGCAGATGCTCTATTCCGACCCTGACAATGACCGTAAGCATACAACGGTTGTCTTTTCGCCTGACTGGCACAAAGGTGTAATAGGTATTGCCGCCTCCCGGCTGACGGAACACTATTATCGACCGACAATCGTGCTGACTGCCGGTGAAAACGGTATTATCTCGGGTTCCGCCCGCTCGGTCGGCGACTTTGATATTTATTCGGCGATTGACTCGTGTCACGATCTGCTGACCAATTTCGGCGGGCACAAGTTCGCTGCCGGACTGAGTATGCTTGAAAAAAATCTTAATGCATTCAAGCAACGTTTCGAGGATTATGTGTCAGCACACATCACACCCGATCAGTTGCAGCCTACTATCAACATTGAGGCGGAAATCCGGTTGGACGACATCACCCCGCAGTTCTTCAACATTCTGCGTCATCTGGAGCCTTTCGGTCTCGGTAATCCTCGCCCGATATTTGTTACCCACAATCTGATTAACAACCACGCCACAAGGCGAGTCGGACAACAGGGAACACACCTGCATTTGGATGTAACCGACCGCACGGCGGCGATTGCGGGTATTGCTTTCGGACAGGGCGACAAAGCCCTGCATCTGCAAAACGGCAATAGTGCGGATATTTGCTACCATTTGGAAGAAAATACCTTCAATCATCGCACCACCATCCAGATGACAGCAATAGACATACACTTGAATAACTAACAGATAATCAACCTATACAATGTTTTCGGAAAGAGATATAAAAGGACCTGTACAGCGTCACGGCAGCGTGGAAGTGGTATGTGGCAGTATGTTCTCGGGCAAAACCGAGGAGTTAATCCGCCGTATGAAACGGGCAAAGTTTGCCAAACAGAAAGTGGAAATTTTTAAGCCGACCATTGATATACGCTACTCGGAGGAAGACGTGGTGAGCCATGACCATAACGTGATACAATCAACACCTGTTGACTCAAGCCAGAATATCCTGCTCCTTGCCGATGACATAGACGTAGTGGGTATTGACGAGGCGCAATTCTTCGATATGGGTATCGTGGATGTATGCAACCAACTGGCGGCACGCGGCATACGTGTGATTGTAGCAGGATTGGATATGGATTTTAAGGGTGTACCATTCGGTCCTATGCCTGCACTTATGGCGATAGCCGATGATGTATATAAAACACATGCTATCTGCGTACATTGCGGCGATTTGGCATACGTAAGTCACCGCCTGGTGTCATCCGACAAGCGTGTCCTTCTCGGCGAAACCGACTCCTACGAACCACTGTGCCGTGCCTGCTACGAAAAAGCAATAGCCAATGAACACAAGCAATAAAATCCCGTTGAAATCATAAATAATCAGGGTTCTTGATTGCGGGAATTAACGTCCTACGATAATTAACACTCCTATTACCACACGGCAACGATAGATGTCATACTGCCTTTGGCAATCAGTGATGTATATACGTATAGCATACCTGATTCCATACCATGCCCCTCTGCGGGTATGCGTGTTTTAGTGCCACTGGCTCGCAAATCACTGACTGGTATCGTATTAGGAGAACACACCACACCCTTGAAAGAAGGCATTTCTTTGCGGGACATTCTGTGTGTATTGGATGAAACACCCATAGTTACGGCTGACCAATTATCCCTTTGGCACTGGATAGCGGACTATTACCTATGTACTCTCGGTGAGGTACTGGCAGCCGCCCTGCCTGCGGGTATTATTGATGATAACTATACTGCCCGTACCACCACTTACCTGTCGTTACATCATTCTGTAGATATAGAGCAAGTGCGCCTTACTCTCCGCCGCATACCGAAGCAGTTGCACGTATTGGAGACATATCTGCGCTTGTCTGCAAAATCCCCGTTGGTTGAGAAACGTCTTTTGATAGAAGAATCGGGCGAATCAACCGCTGTCGTGCGCACTTTGGTGGAACATAAAATCCTCGATGAATGCGAACAAAATGTAAGTCGTATCATACCTTACACAGGCATCATCGAACCTGCTCATCCCTTATCTCCCGCCCAACAAAAAGCCGTCAATGAGATACGCCTTATATGGCAAAAACACGAGGTATGTCTGTTACATGGCGTTACATCTTCAGGCAAAACGGAGGTCTATATCCATCTTATACAGGAGCAACTTGAACAGGGCAAGAATGTGCTGTACCTCGTTCCTGAAATTGCCCTCACCACACAACTCACCAACCGTTTGCAATTGGTGTTCGGTGATAGCCTGTTGGTCTATCATTCTCGTTTCTCTGACGCAGAGCGGGTAGAAATATATCACGCTGTGCGACAAGCCGACAAACCTTATATCGTTATCGGTGCACGTTCCGCCATCTTTCTTCCTTTGCAAAATCTCGGTTTGGTTATCGTGGACGAGGAACACGAGTCATCCTACAAACAGACAGAACCGGCACCGCGCTATCACGCCCGCTCGGTGGCGATTGTGTTGGCACATCGGATGGGGGCTAAGGTATTGCTCGGTTCAGCCACTCCATCGGTGGATTCGTACTACAATACCACTATCGGGAAATACGGGTTAGTCTCTCTGTCGGAACGTTATGCCGGACTGCAACTGCCGAAAATCACCTTAATAGACCTGAAACACCAATATCATCGCAAGGAGATGTACGGCCATTTTTCCGACCCGTTGGTAGATCGAATACGCGAGGAACTGGCAAAGCATAAGCAAATCATCCTTTTTCAAAACCGTCGTGGCTATGCTCCTATGTTGCAATGCACAGTATGCGGAAAACCCCCGCGCTGTGTAAACTGTGATGTACCGCTTACCTACCACAAACATACTTCCCGTTTGGTGTGCCACTATTGCGGCTACTCTATCCCTGTTCCACAACGCTGCCCAAGTTGCGGTGGAGAAATGCGCATAAGAGGTTTTGGTACAGAGCGTTTAGAGGACGAGATTGAGAAACTATTTCTAGAGGCAAAGGTCTTGCGTATGGACTTAGACACCACCCGCAGCAAGACTGCCTACCAAGACATTATCAATGCCTTTTCGCACCACAAAGTGGACATACTTATCGGCACACAGATGGTTAGCAAAGGTCTGGATTTCAATGATGTGTCGCTTGTGGCAGTACTCAATGCCGACCAACTTCTCAATCAACCCGATTTCCGCAGTTATGAGCGGGCATACCAGATGCTGGAGCAAGTGGCAGGACGTGCGGGACGCAAAGGGCAGCAAGGTGAAGTGATTATCCAAACATTCGAACCCGATAATCCCGTCTTGGATTACGTCTTGCATCACGATTACCATTCGATGTTTGACACTCAGACAGCAGAACGCCAAATGTTCCATTATCCCCCATTTCAACGGCTGATTACGCTCACACTACGCCATCGGAATTTGCAACGGTTGGAGACTGCATCGGCTACATTACAAGCCCGTTTACAGCAGATATTCGGTGAACGCGTCAGCAGTGTGGTCATTCCATCTGTAGCACGAGTACAGAACCAATATATACGCGAGATACGCCTGCGTATAGAAACCACTGCCAACATCGCCCGTGCCAAATCGCTTCTTATGGAACAGATACGTTATGTCCAATCGCTTCCGAACTGCAAAGGTACCGCTATCCTGCCCGATGTCGACCCTGTGTAGTTATAGAATGATTAAAGACAGAATATAGAAACTATGAAAAGAAAGAATACTTCCAACCTTATTCGTCTCATCGTGTGGCTTGCCCTAATGGGCGTTCTTACACTTTTGGCAATCGGTATATGGGCATTGTTGCCCGACCGAACCTCTGTCACTTCCCTCAAATGGCTGCAACTGTTGCAAACCTTGTCCCTATTCTTCCTACCCCCGTTGCTTATGGCGTGTTTCTGCTGTGAGAAACCTATGCAATGGTTGCGCCTCAATCGGGGTATGAGGTGGCAAACGGCTCTCTTTGCGATCGTGGTGATGCTTTGTGCCATACCGGGTATCAACCTGCTCAGTTACCTGAACCAACAACTTACTCTGCCCTCTTTTCTCGAGCCGCTTGAAGCCCTAATGCGCAGTCAGGAAGATGCAGCCAACCAACTCACCGAACAATTCCTGCAAGTAAATACTATCGGTGGATTGCTGATCAACATCGGTCTGATGGCACTTCTCCCCGCCGTATCCGAAGAATTGACTTTCCGCGGTGTTTTGCAATCTTTGTTCAATTCACCCGCTCCCAACGATATTCTTACCCCGCAAAAAACTCTTTCTGTGCGCACAAAAACCGGTATTTGGGCAACCGCTATCATCTTCTCGTTTGTCCATTTCCAATTCTATGGTTTTGTGCCTCGTATGCTGATGGGGGCTATGTTCGGCTATATGGTAGCGTGGACGAGAAGTCTGTGGGTACCAATGCTTATGCACTTCACCAACAATGTCGTTGCAGTACTTTCTTATTACGTCTGTTTAAATTATGCCATAGATCCGGATTCTCTCGATTCCATCGGTACTTCTTCCACACTATGGGTTGGTATTATCAGCGTCCTGTCTGTATCGGCGGCACTCATCTGTTACCCGCATTACATACAGAAGCAGGCTAATAAACAAAATAACCTGCCACCCCAGCAAGAACAATGAGCAGAATGGGGTGAGAAATAAAATCAACGGCTTTCTTTACCCATATATGTTTTCCGGTGAGCGGAGTTGCCAACTGTGGCAGGACGGTCAATAAAAATACCACACCAAAAAATACCCAACTGCTCCAACCGATAAACGAGGCGGAACGGCTGCCTGGATCGAATGGGTCGGGCTTAACCAGCACCAGAGCCGCAGCGGCAATCAGTCCGAGAACCGCAAACCGCAACATACGCAGGGTGTTTTGGAAATAAGGATTGGTCTTGAAACGGGTACTGAGAAAGAAATACAACTTACAGACAGTAAGCATAATAACAAGGCTCGGCAGGATAATGGCAAACGTAGCCAACACACTTCCCAACACGCTGCCCGTAGCGGTATAGCCCACATACGTGGCACAGTTGATACCGATAGGACCGGGTGTAACCTGACTGATAGCCACTATATCCACAAACTCGGCTTGCGACATCCAGCCATACGTCTCCACTTCGTGCTGGATGAGCGACAAAATAGCCAGTCCGCCGCCGAAACCGAACAGCCCGATTTTGGCAAAACTGAGAAACAACTGCCAATACAACATACTCTACCCTCCCCTATTTGTTATGCGCTTTACGTTCTTTCAACCACGTAAAAGCAAGCGTTGCCACGATGGTGATAAAGATAATCCATACAGGCGACAAATCAACCAACCAGATTAACAAAGCCGCTGCCACAGGCACACTTGCCGTAGCCCACGTAATCTTTGCCGAATGTGCCATCTTGAGCAGGGGGGCGGCTATCAGTGCCACCACGGCAGGCCGTATGCCTTTGAAAACCGCCTCTACCGCAGGTATGTCCCTGTAATTTCGGAAGACCATAGCGATTGCGAGAATGATGCAGAAAGAAGGCAGTACGGCACCGAGTACGGCACCGGCAGTGCCTTTCCAACCGCCGCAACGCCAACCGATGAATATCGCCGAATTGACCGCAATGATACCCGGTGCCGCTTGGGCGAGAGCAATCATATTGAGGAACTCTTCCTCGTCAATCCAATGCTGTCTGTCCACCACTTCGCGCTGTATGAGCGGAATCATAGCATAGCCTCCGCCCAACGTGAAAGTACCGATTTTGAGATATGTCCAAAAGAGTTGAAAAAATCCAACCATAGTACCAAATCAGCGGGGAAAATCCAATAGGCAGAACCCCATTATTTTTTCTCTGCCAACTGCTGTTTTACAAACTTGACCAATGTATCGATAGCCACTTTATTATGTCCGCCCTGCGGGATGATGAGGTCGGCGTAGCGTTTGCACGGCTCGATAAACTGCTCGTGCATCGGCTTGAGTACACGCTGGTAACGCTCCATCACCGCCTCGGCAGTACGCCCGCGCTCCACGACATCGCGTTGCATAACACGGATCAGACGGTCATCGGCATCGGCATCCACAAAGAGTTTCAAATCCATCTGCTGACGCAGTTTCTTGTCGCTCAGCGCCATAATGCCCTCCACGATAATCACATCTTTCGGCTCAATGTGAATAGTCTCTTTCTGACGGGTACAGGTCAGGTAGTCATAGACCGGCTGCTCGATGGCTTCGCCGCGCTTGAGCATCTCGATATGCTTTGCCAGCAGTGGCCACTCAAACGCATCAGGGTGGTCGAAATTGATGTTCTGCCGTTCTTCTACGGGAACATGGCTTGAGTCTTTGTAATACGAATCTTGTGGGATAACCACCACTTCGCCTTTGGGCAGGCGTTCTGTCAGTTTTTTAACCACCGTTGTTTTACCCGAGCCGGTGCCGCCCGCAATGCCGATAATGAACATGAGAGGAATGTTTGTTTTCGGGCTACAAAGGTAGTACATTTTTTTCAAACGCACAAGCCCGCTGCTATTTCCGTTTCCGATACAGGATATTTGGACCGCAAATCCATAGTTGTCAGTATCTTTGCGACACCCGTGCTGCGCAAAAACAGGCGTTTTTGTACAACTGCAAAAGTAGTGTTTTTCTCCCATATATCCAAACATTTTTGCCTTTATTTTTGTTTCCGGTCAATAGTGAAGGCAAACAAAAATATGCATATTATGCAATCCTGATATTGTATATTGCCAATTACGTAGAAAGGACGTAGAAAGGACGTAGAAAGGACGTAGAAAAAATCATACTTTATAGGGTGGATAAGCCGTTACTTTATGCAGTTTATTCACTTTTTATGCAATCCATATGCAGTTTTATGCAATCCGTCTATTTCCCAGTTGTACAAAAACGCCTGTTTTTGCACAGCAATGGTCTATGCACCATAAATCACTGAGAAACAGCCTGATATAATGGATACGGCACTACGTGAAAATATTCTTCTGTCCGATTTGCCGGATATAATGGAAAGCGGCTACAAAACCGAAATCTTGTCCGCCTTGCTTTGCGACCGGTCTTCGAATAAAAATATCATCTGGGCAACCGATGATTATGCGGACAGGGGTGCGGGTTATCGGTTCTCGGACACGATAGAGGTGCCGCTCATTACGGGCGAAAACGAGGGCTTGATTAAACCCCGAAACGAGAAAGCCAAATCAGTACAGCAATCCCGCAGCCGCCAAAAAGCAGAAGTCTTTACTCCCTCCTGGGTCTGCAACCGGCAAAATAACCTCATCGACGAAGCGTGGTTCGGACGTAAGGACGTCTTCAACCACGAGAACGATGACCACACGTGGACTGCCATCACAAATCCTATTCTTTTTCCCGACACCGCAGGTAAGACATGGCACGACTATGTAAAAGACGTGCGTATGGAGATTACCTGCGGTGAGGCCCCCTACTTGACAAGCCGTTATGACACCGTAACAGGTGTGCTGATAGAGCCGTTTCAGCGTATCGGCATACTCGACCGTAAGTTTCGTGTGGTTTATGAGAACAATGACACTGACAGAGAATGGTACAGATGGATGAAAATCGCCTTGCAGTCGGTGTACGGCTACGAATGGCAAGGCGACAATCTGCTCCTTGCACGTGAGAATATCCTTTCCTCCTATATGCGTTGGCATATCTTGCGGTTTGGCACGGGGAAACGCCCGTCCAAGAAGATATTGCACGAAGTAATAGACATCATCACATGGAATATCTGGCAGATGGACGGACTGAAAGGTGTCATTCCTGGTTCTTGCGTTGCCCGTGCGGAACAAGACCCGCAGTTATCGATGTTCCCACTGCCCGTACAATCCACGCCCTGCCCCGCCTGTATGAGCGGAAACCTCAGCGATATGCCCCGTCACACCGGTATCCGGTGCCGTATCAAAGATTGGGATTTACCCCACGACGGCAAGCATAAAAAAGAACTCTCTTTCTACGAACTCCTTAAATAAAAACACACTATGCCAAAGACGTATTCCACCTTTCGCCCCGAATTGATTTACATCTTTCGTATCAACGACATTGCCCACAGCGGCTGCCTCAAGATAGGCAAAACCACTATGCCCGATGAAGCAAGTTTGGACGAAAAACCCAACAGCCGCATTCTCAACGAGGCGGCGCGGGAGCGTATCCGCCAGTACACCCACACGGCAGGTATCCGTTACGACCTCCTCTACACCGAGAGTTCCATCGCCCATACCAACAAAGAGGTCTTCTGTATCAACGACACCGATGTGCACCAAGTGCTGCTCCACTCGGGTATTGAGCGCACAGACTTCGGCGAGGACGGCGGACGAGAGTGGTTCAATACCGATTTGCAGACAGCTATCCGTGCCATTGCCGCAGCCAAACAAGAGCGCACCTCCCTGCTGTCGCAGGAGATAACCATTGCCCAAACGCCCATTGTCTTCCGCCCTGAGCAGAAAGAGGCAATTGAGCGCACTTGCAAACGTTTTGCCAAATCGAACCGTATGCTGTGGAATGCCAAGATGCGTTTCGGCAAAACGCTTTCCGCCCTTGAGGTTGTCCGACGTATGGGCTACAAGCGCACTCTCATTCTCACCCACCGCCCTGTGGTGAATGCGGGGTGGTACGACGATTTTCAAAAGATTTTCCGCTTTGAAACTACCCGCTACGACTACGGTTCCAAAGAAAAAGGCAACAACCTTGCCGATATGGAGAACGCCTGCCGCTTGGGTAAAACGCACTATGTCTATTTCGCCTCTATGCAAGACCTGCGCGGCTCGGAACAGGTGGGCGGTAAGTTCGACAAGAACCACCAAGTATTCAATATAACCTGGGATTGCATCATCGTGGACGAAGCCCACGAGGGGACGCAGACCCAACTTGGACAGAATGTATTGGAGGCACTTACCAAACCTGCCACCAAGGTGTTGCAACTCTCGGGTACGCCTTTCAACCTGTTCAGCCAATACAAAGAGGACGAGATATACACATGGGACTATGTGATGGAGCAGCGTGCCAAAGCCCGATGGGACGAGACGCATTTCGGAGACCCGAACCCGTACTCGGGGCTGCCGACAATGAACATCTACACTTTCGACCTCGGCAGACTGATGGCGAAGTATATGGATATGGACGTGGCGTTCAACTTTACCGAGTTCTTCCGCACCCGCGAGAACGGCACTTTCGTCCACGAACAGGACGTGCGTGCTTTTCTTGACCTGCTCACCAAACCCGACCATGAGAGCCTCTTCCCGTTCTCCAATGAGGCGTTCCGCCGATGTTTCCACCATACCCTGTGGATGCTGCCGGGGGTAAAGTCCGCCAAAGCCCTGTCGGCACTGCTGCAAGCCCACCCTGTATTCGGCAACTTTGAGATAGTGAACGTGGCAGGCGAGGGTGATGACGATGCCGAGAAAGGCGATGCCCTCGAACTCGTACAAAAAGCCATTCGCAACAGCGACTACACCATCACCCTCTCTTGCGGCAAACTGACCACCGGCGTGAGCGTACCCGAATGGACGGCGGTGATGATGCTGTCCGGCACATTCAACACCGCGGCAAGCAGTTATATGCAGACCATTTTCCGTGTGCAGACACCCGCCACGGTCTGCGGGCAACGCAAAGAGAACTGCTATGTGTTCGATTTCGCACCCGACCGCACCCTGCGTGTCATTGCCGAGACCGCCAAAGTGCAAGCCAAAGCGGGCAAAACCACCGAAAACGACCGCAAGACGCTGGGTGAGTTCCTCAATTTCTGCCCTGTCATTGCCTGCGAGGGCACGCAAATGAAGGACAAGATAACCGCCCACCAACTCTTTGAGCAACTCAAGAAAGTGTATGTCGAGCGGGTGGTATCGTCCGGCTTTGACACCGGCGACCTCTATAGCGAAGAACTGCTCCGGATGGATAATATCGCTTTGCAGGATTTCAAGACGCTGAAAGGTATCATCGGTACCACCAAAGCCATGCCCAAAGCAGGCGAGGTGGACATCAATGCGCAAGGACTGACCGGCGAGCAGCGGGAGGAGACAGACCGCATAGAAAAGAAGAAACGCAGACACGAACCGCTTACACCGGAGGAGGAAGAGCAACTGCGCCAACTCGGCGAAGCCAAGAAACAGCGTGCTAACGCCATCTCTATCCTGCGCGGCATCAGTATTCGTATGCCGCTCCTTATCTACGGGGCGGAACTCACACAGGGAATGCAGGATGTAACACTGGCGAACTTCACCGAGATAATCGATGATGTGTCGTGGGAGGAGTTTATGCCCAAAGGCGTAACCAAATTAGTGTTCGCCAATTTCCGCAAGTACTACGACCAAGACATCTTTCTTGCGGCGGGCAGACGTATCCGTGCATTGGCAGAAGCGGCAGACCGTATGACGGTGGAACAGCGTATTCATCAGATAGCCGCTATCTTCAATGCGTTCCGCAATCCCGACAAAGAGACGGTACTCACCCCGTGGCGGGTGGTCAACCGCCACCTGAGCGACACCGTAGGCGGCTATTGCTTCTATAATGAGGAGTTTACCGACGAGATAGACGAACCGCGCTATGTAGAGCAAGCGGAGGTTACCCGCCGTGTCTTTACACCTGACACGCATATCCTTGAGATAAATTCCAAGTCGGGTCTCTATCCGCTCTATATGGCATATTCCACCTACCGTGCCAAGGTAGCCGATGCGCTTTTCTCCACCGATACCATAGAAGAGCAACAGCGGATTTGGGAGGAGGTAGTGCGGGAGAATATCTTTGTGATATGCAAGACGCAGATGGCACGCAGCATCACCCGCCGCACACTGCTCGGCTTCCGCTACGACCACGCCAAAGGCGGCTTCGACAATCTTTATGTACCCGATGACCTCATCAACCGTATCACCAACGAACAGAACAAACTTATCGAACAAATCAACAAAGGACAAACCTTCAAAAACTTCATGAATATGAAATTCAACGCCATAGTCGGCAACCCGCCATATCAACTTACAGGAGGTTCGGGCGGTAACAATGATGCACCTATCTATCAACATTTTTGCCATATAGCCTCAAAACTGACGGATAAATATGTTACGCTGATTATGCCCGCACGTTGGTTTGCAGCAGGACGTGAAAACTTATTGGGCGATTTCCGAACAGAGATGTTGAAAGGAGAGCATTTAAAAAAGTTGGTTGTGTTTCCCGATGGGGGTGATGTATTCCAAAATGTGGAGATTAAGGGCGGCATTTGCTATTATTTGGAAGATAATCAATATAGCGGACTTTGCAAATATGTGCTCTATAGAGACGGATTGGCGCATAGTTCTATGCGAAAATTGGATACTTTTGACATTCTCATCCGTGAGCCGCAATTGTATGATATTGTTGTTAAGGTGGAGGAAAAACGTAAAACGGATAATATGGATGTGGTAGAAACCATTATTTCTGCTGATACCCCGTTTGGTATCCCGTCAAACCCGCGGACAAGTTCCAAAACCCCGTTTAAGGTATATACGGATAAAACAAATGCACATAATGTATTATTGTACCATATAGAAGACCAAAAACGCAAAATAGAGTACGTATCCCAAGAAGATATACATAAAAATGCACAAGATGTCGAGAAATATAAAGTTTTTATTCCAGGAGCAGGGGGGTCAGGAAATGATGCCAAAGTATTAGGAACCCCTATTGCAGCACCGAAAAATTCTGTATGTTCCCAATCTTTTTTATATGCTGCTTTTGAAACGGAGAAAGAGGCTACTAATTTTATGAAATATCTTTTGACAAAGTTCTTTCGTATTTTAGTATCTTCGCTAAAAATCACCCAATCTGCTCCAAGCCGTGTATATCGTTTTGTTCCTCTCCAAGATTTTACCTCCAAGAGCGACATCGATTGGAGCCTGAGCATTGCAGATATTGACCACCAACTTTACACCAAATATCACCTCTCGTCCGACGAAATCGCCTTTATAGAAAAGATGATCCGCCCGATGGAATAGGAATGTAACACCTTGTAGCCAACAGATTTATGCCCTATCGGTTGCAGTTGCGGCAGATAGGTATATCCTTGCCACAGAGAACAGAGCAACGGAAAGTGTTTGTTTTCTTGGAGCGGAAGAGTGTGCCAAGCGGCGTGGCAAGTATGTTGCCGAAAGAATAAGCGTGCGCCTTGTCGTAGCAACAAGGCAATACATCGCCCGATGTGGTGATAACACAGCCCGACCAAAGGCGGTAGCAGGGGGCGGCGATATGCCACAGGCGACGCCATAGCGGTTGCTTGAGGTGGTACTGCCCGTCCTCGCCTTTGGTATAGCGGGAATAGCGGCTGTCAGTGGGCATCAGCGGGTTGCCGCCGGCATAGTCGTACAGTTGGGCTGTCTTGAACGTCAGCCGGTCGGCACCCCATCGGCGATACGCGCAGCGCATCTCCGCCCACTCGTGTTCGTTGGTGCGCAGACGCAAACACTGCCATTCAACCACAGGCGTGCGCAACCCCATATGCCGCTTGGCATCGTGCAGCAAACGGAGTGCCCCACGCACTTTCTCTATGTCTCCTCCCACACGGTAGGCATTGTAAGACACTTCGGAAATACCGTCCAAAGAGATGATTACCCGGTCTAATCCGCTACCGGCAAGACTCCCTGCAAGAGCAGGCGTTATCGCCTGCGCATTGGTGGAGACAATAGTATATAGCCCCGCCTTGTGCGCTTCGTGTATCATTCGGGGCAGGGCGGGGTTCAACAGCGGTTCACCCTGGAAATAGAATTGCACAGTGTGTGCATAAGGAGCAATCTCCCGAAGCAGCACCTGCCACACCTCAGGGCGCAGCATTTCCGCCCTACCCTGTTGCGGGTGTCCGCCAGCCATACCCACAGGACACTCGGGACAACGCAGTTGGCAGAAATTGGCAGGCTCCACCGACACAAACACAGGCAGATGCCGTACGTGCACCACCCCGAAAAGAGACAGCACGTAAGAAAACCAACAGCGCAGTTGGTTAACAGACCTACTTGCAAGGTATCTTATTGACACGACGCTCGTGGCGACCGCCCTCGAAATCGGTGGTAAAGAAAATCTGTACCAGACGGAGCGCTTTCTCTTCGGTGATAAATTTGGCAGGCAAACCGAGTACGTTGGCATTGTTGTGCTGGCGTGCCAGGCGTGCCAACGGTTCGTCCCAGCAGAGAGCGGCACGGATACCCTGATGCTTGTTGGCAGTCATACAGATACCGTTGCCAGTCGAGCAGATGGCCACACCCATATCGGCTTTGCCTTCCTCGATAGCCTGAGCCATAGGGTGTGCATAATCGGGATAGTCGCAACTCTCTGTGGAATAACAACCGTAGTCGGTTACCTCTGCGCCCTGTTCCTCAAGGTACTGGCGCACTTTCTGCTTGAGCGCATAACCTGCGTGGTCGGACGCAAGGGCAATATGCAATTCATTTAACGGTTTCATTATAAGGACAATTCGTTTGACAAACTAAACAATGGTGCGTCTTGTAGGCGATGCATAGCCGCGCATCCCATACCGGGTTGCGCAATGCACCTGTCGGGCAGGCTTCTTCGCAGCGGTGGCAATCGGCACAGATGTCCGTCGGCGTTGCTTTGGGCGCAGTCTCCACATCCACCTGCAGCACCAATTCTCCGGGATGCACCATACTGCCGAGCGTCGGGTGAATGAGTTGGTGGTTACGCCCTATCTGACCCAATCCCGCCAAAACCGACCAACGACGCTCCAGAAACGGTGCCGAATCGCAAAAAATATGCTGGTTTTGCGATACTATATCATCGCCGAACCGCTCTCGCAAAAGGGCATCCAATTGGTACAGCCGCGATTTTACCGCACGGTGATAGTCGTGTCCCGATTTGGCATACGTGAGCAGGCATACCACCACTGTCTTTCCCCCCTCGACCAACGCACTCGGGTCGTACCGCTTCTCACGATTGCGCTCCAAATAGTCCATATTGCCGTGCAACCCCTGCGCCACCCAGTTGTCCATATACTGTGCATCCGCAGCAAGGCGCATAGCCGCAGCAACACCGCAATCGTCAAAACCGACCTCCAAAGCCGCCTGACGAATATCCGCCTCGGTCATCCCTGGAAAATCACATTGTGCAGCACCAGCGCAAAATTACCGAATATCAACTGGCACGCAATAGCCAATACGATGATACCGAAGAACTTACGGATAATATATATGGTGGTGGTTCCCAAGTATTTCATCAGCCAACTTGTGGCTGTCAGGATGATAAACAGCACTACGATACAGAGCAATACGGCACAAATCAGGTTGGGGGTGTTGTATTCTGCCGTCATAGCAATGAGTGCGGTAAACGCACCGGGACCTGCATACATAGGAAACGCCAGCGGCACAAGGTTCCCGGAACCGCCGATGTCCGTCTTGAAAAACGTAACATCCAATATCATTTCCAATGCCATCAGGAAAATAATGAAACCGCCCGCAATGGCAAAATACTCTATCTTGACACCAAAAAGTTTGAGAATCCACTCACCCAACAGCAGAAAACCTATCAGAATGGTAGCAGAAGCCACAGAGACACGCCACGGACTGATTTTGGTACCTTTCTGCTCCATTGCCATAGTGATAGGCATATTACCCAGCGGATCAATAATGGCAATCAAAAATACAAACGCCGGCAGTATCTGCCAGATGTCAAGAGAAGAAAAGAAATTTCCCATACGCAGATCCTTTTTTCAAGTGAATAATTTCAACCCGCAAAGATAGTAAAAAATGCATTATTATGCAAAGAATACGAAATTATTTAATGCGAATTTGTGTAATCCGGATATTTTGCGTACCTTTGCAGTCCGTATATTGCGAATTTTTAATTATTTCATCGGAAAATTATATGATTAACTCTCAAGACGTTAAGAACGGCGTTTGTATTCGTATGGACGGCCGTCTGTATTTTGTGATTGAGTTCCTCCACGTGAAACCGGGCAAGGGTAACACAATCATGCGTGTGAAATTCAAAGATGTAGTCGATGGCCGTGTATTGGAGCGACGCTTCAATATCGGTGAGAAACTGGAAGACGTGCGTGTAGAGCGCCGCCCCTATCAATACCTCTATCAGGAGGGCGAGGACTATATCTTTATGAACCAGGAGACCTACGAACAAGTGCCTATTGCCCACGACCTTATCACAGGCGTTGATTTCCTCAAAGAGGGCTTTGTTTGCGATGTCGTCTCTGACGCTTCTACCGATACCATCCTCTTTGCCGAACTGCCTACCAAGGTCGAACTTACCGTGGCTTACACAGAGCCGGGTCTCAAGGGCGACACCGCCACCAACACGCTCAAACCCGCCAAATTGGAAACCGGTGCCGAGATTCGCGTGCCTCTGTTCATCAACGAGGGCGAACTGATCCGCGTCGATACCCGCGACGGAAGTTACTGCGAGCGCGTACGATAATCAGAGACATTCATTCTAAACAATAGGCTGCCGTCAGGTAGCCTATTGTTATATATGTCCGCTTTGTTGGGAACAGGCGGTGATTTACTGCAAAATTGCTGCCATTTTATACATCGGCACATTTTTTGTGCAAGAACGGTAACAGTGATTATGAAAAACCAGTTAAGGCTAAAAGAAACCTGAAAAAACAATTACCGTTATGAAAACAAATGTAATTTCCACTATTATTACCCCCCGCGAGACACGTTCCATACAAAAGCATCTGGGCGAGATATGCAATAAGAAATATGATGTACTGAGCATAGATGAGGAGGTGGAACTTGCCACACGCAGCCGAAACGGCGACCTCAAAGCGCGTAACGAATTGGTAGAACACAATATGCGTTTGGCTATCACGATTGCCAAACTGTACCAGAACCAGGGTGTGGAACTGGAAGACCTGATTGTGGCTGCCGAAATGGGGCTGATAGCCGCAGCAGAGCAATTTGATCCGACAGTAGGCGTAAAATTTATTTCCTACGCCTGCCACCATATACGACGCGAGATAACCGACACGCTGACACGTGATGCCAGAACAATACGGCTGCCGCAAAATGTGGTAACAAAAACCCGGTTGCTCAAACGGGCAATCATACAGTTCCAAATGAAGCATAATGCCATTCCTACCGACGAGGAATTAGCGGAGACTTTGGATTTGGACGTGGAAGAGGTACACAATCTTCGCAACCAAACACCCGGTGCCGTTTCTATGGACACCCCGCTCGGGGACGAGTCTAACGACACTATCGGGAGTATGCTGACAAGTGAATCGGCACCTACCGATGCTGGGCTGTTGGACGAATCAATGAAGACGGCACTCAAAACCGCCATAGAGAGCCTTCCTGAACGGGATGCAGAGGTGGTGCGCCGCAGTTTCGGACTCAACGGCGAGGAAGAGAGCATCGACCAGATAGCCGTTGACCTCGGTTTGAGCCGCGAACGCATACGGCAGATACGGGAGAGTGCATTGCGAAAAATACGTTCTGAATACGGAGAACAACTCCTGGCATATCGGGCATAAGGCTTCTGCTGAATATGTATCCGCTACGAGGCTGTCTGACAGCACAGACAACCTCTTTTTTTATACCTATTTTCTTGTTCTTTTTTTATATTTATTTTAATATATATCTATTATTTACTCTTTATTTTCTATCCTTTATTTTATTTTATTTTCTACACTCTGTCATCTCTGTATCCTTATGCTATCAGGTCTATGTCATCGTACGAACTATGTTGAAAAAAATGATTTTTATGAGTAAAAAGGTGCTTTATTGCCTCGTCGGGAGTGTTCCGACACTCCCTTGCCGGCAGGCGCTCCCTGCGGGGAGTAGTTGAGGTTTCTTGGAGACAAATCCATCCTTGTAATCGATGTTCTGCTGGACAACCGCAAAACATTGTCTGATGCTCTTGTTCATCACAGCCACCAACGCCGGTTTTCCTGATTTGCCTCTTTCTTTCAAC
>DGIN01000061.1:0-2202 GCA_002387325.1 Bacteroidales bacterium UBA4621
TTTCCCTTTATTGGTGCGGGATTAAGCGCAAAAGGTCAGCGGATTTTGCCTATAAAGCAAAAATGAGGTATTACAAAATTTGTAAGTACCTCATTTTCAATACATTATATTTGTGGTCTCAGTAGGGCTTGAACCTACGACCCCCTGATTATGAGTCAGGTGCTACTAACCAACTGAGCTATGAGACCATCGTATCATTAAGGCGATACGAACCTATTTATCTTTACTCTATATCTTTTATGCTATATCCTATTTATTCTATATATTCTACATCCTATATTCTATATTTTCTACTGTTCTATATTAAATTCTATATTTACTTTTTATTTTCTATCGTTTTTTACTTGCTGCTGCGGAGTTTCTGATATATTTGCAAGCATTGATCTTTTGTTATGGTGCGTTGTTTCTCGGTCAATTCGGGAATTATCAAATGTTTGCCCGCAGTAAGTGCGTTGGGATTTGAGATGACGTTCCTATTGGCACTATAGATGTACACCCAACAATGTGTATTCTGGTAATACTTGCGTGCCAACCGGCTGAGGGTCATATCTTTGGATACTACGATTTCGTCCAAAACATTGTTTCTCAATACTGCGGTTGCGTTGTCGTTCTCTTCGGGAGCAATGACGGTCATAGGCTTTGCCGTTTTTTTGCTGCCCGCAGCACATTTTGCTTTCAGTTGCTCGAACTCCGCATAGGTAACCAAACGAATTTCTGCACGCCTGTTGGGACCATAAGCGGCTTTGCTGCGTTTGCCGATAATTTTTCCGTGTCCGCAAGCGATTATACGTCCGGCATCGATACCATATTCTTCGATCAGTTCATCCATCACAGCCTCGGCGCGTGCTTCGGCCAACATATTATTGAGACTTTCGGAGCCGGTATTGTCGCAATAGCCATTGACTACGACATAATGTTGCGTTTCACGTTCCAAGCGGGTGGCTACTTGCTGGACAGTAATCAAACCTTCGGTAGTGAAAGAAGATTTGCCGTTTTCGAAATATACGAAATACAAAATCTCCGGTTTCTCTACCATAGTTTGTGTTTTCGATTGCATGACAACCGTATCCTTGTGTACAATTACAACAGTGTCAATGCGTGCGGCATCAGTCTCAGAGTGTTTCCGTTCTCCTGCTGCCAATTGCTTGTCAATTATGCGTTCGGATGAGATGTTGCGCATGTGGGTATTGTGTACGGCATTGATTTTATAGCGCAAATTGAGCGTAACATCGAAGATACCGTCGTTGTTTTTGCTGGCGATTGCGCTCAATCCCTGATAGCCTCGTCCGTCAATATCGTCTTTGGTAAAATAGGAGTATGTACCTCTGATACCCAATGCGATACTGCGGCTGAGATTAAACTCAAAATTCACGCCTCCCTGCAAGTACGGACGCCCTGCATACTTGTCCATCGCTTTTGCTTCAGCGTTTGCCGTATTTCCTTTCGTATCATCGCTGAAATAGGTTGTATTTCTGAACCAACCGGCGCCACCTCCTCCGAGCAACTGGAAACTAAAAATTTTACGTTCCGCACGCGGATAGAAGCAGTTCATCAAATCGACAGCGATATATCCTCCTGCTTTGTGCATCATACCCTGCAACAAGATGTCTGCGTTGTGTACAGATTCCGTATTGCCTGTGATCCGATACATATCAAACAGATAATCCACTCCGAGTGCGAGGAAAGGATTGAACACATATTCCACGCTCAAACCTGCCGCAGGTGCATAAACCGGATGCTTCATTTCGACGCCGAAATCGCCGTCAAAAGAATTGAACCCTGCATTTAATATCAAAGACCAATGACTGCAATCGGTAGCGATCTGCTCATTCTCGGTAATTTTCCACGGGTGCGCACCTTTAACATTGCTGCTACGTTGTGCATTGATATTCAGGACAAACGTCCCCGTACTTATCAACAATAATGTAATAAAAATTCTCTTGTACATACCAATAAAAAATGCAAACTGTCCCGATTTGGTTTGCAAAAGTACTGCTTTTTTTTCAAACAGCCAAAAAAAAGTGTAAAAATTTTCAATTTCATAGTCTTATGTTGCATATTTGCCGATAATTTCTTAACTTTGCAGCACATTATTAAGGCGTGAAAAGAGGTTACGGTTATGCATTGTATGCATTTTCCGGACTGCATAAGTGCATAAGAAAAGCCTATTCTTTCTACGTCCTTTCTACGTCCTTTCTACGT
>DGIN01000061.1:2241-20041 GCA_002387325.1 Bacteroidales bacterium UBA4621
CTACGTCTTTTCTACGTAATCGGAATATACAGTACATTTTTGTATAAAGTGCATAAAATTATCCGACGACGAGGAAGCGGGACACAGAAAACCGAACACCGGAATAAATTTTTATAACACAACTATTATTATGGACATTCTACAACAAATGCGCGAGCGTGCGCAGGCCAACCTGCAACGTATCGTATTGCCGGAGGGAGACGAACCCCGTACATTGGAGGCTGCAAACATTATCTTGAAAGACAAAATTGCGAATCTGATTCTCATCGGTAATCCCGACACCATTCACAAGATGGCAAAGGAAAACGGATATGAGTATATCAAAGACGCAACTATCATTGATCCGCTGCACGATGAGAAGATGCCCGTTTACGCCAATCTGCTCTATGAATTGCGCAAAGCCAAGGGGATGACGCCGGAAGAAGCGACAAAAAAGGCGCAAGATCCGTTGTATCTCGGTTGTTTGATGATTAAGAACGGTGATGCGGACGGTGAATTGGCCGGTGCCCGCGGTACAACAGCGGATACGATTCGTCCTGCATTCCAGATACTGAAGACCAAACCGGGAGTATCGATTGTGTCGGGTGCATTCTTGATGTTCACCCCCGCCAAGCAATTGGGGGAGAACGGTTTTCTGGTATTTGCCGATTGCGCTGTCAATCCTAACCCCGATGCCCGGCAGTTGGCACAGATTGCCATTTCGACAGCCGAGACGGCACGCACGCTGGGCGGTTTTGAGCCGAGAGTGGCAATGCTGTCGTTCTCGACGAAAGGTTCTGCAAAGCATGAATTGGTGGACAAAGTAGTGGAGGCTACCCGTATAGCGAAGGAGTTGGCACCGGATTTGGCTATCGATGGTGAGTTGCAGGCAGACGCTGCGTTGGTAGAGCGCGTGGCTGCGACAAAGGCTCCCGGTTCGCCCGTTGCAGGCAAGGCTAACGTGCTGGTATTCCCCGATTTGCAGGCCGGTAATATCGGGTACAAATTGGTGGAGCGTTTCTCGGGTGCCGATGCTGTAGGTCCTATCCTGCAGGGTATTGCCGCTCCTGTAAACGACTTGAGCCGCGGTTGCAAAGTGCAGGATATTGTACAGATGGTGATTATTACCGCCAACCAGGCTATAAAATAAGATACAGGGAGGTCGTTTGGGAAGACAAGCGACCTCTTTTTTGACTTTTTCATAGTAGAATAATTAGGGGGACTATAAGGACTATAAAAACTATGATACTTATGGAATGGGGAAAATACTGAATAAAATAACAGATAATTGAACACATATTTGACAGATTATGAATATATTAGTTTTGAACTGCGGTAGCAGTAGCATAAAGTACAAACTCTTCGATATGGAGAGCAAGACCGTGATGGCACAGGGGGGTGTGGAAAAAATCGGTTTGCCGGATTCGTTTTTGCAGGTAAAACTGCCGAATGGCGAGAAAGTGAAAATCGAGAAAAACATGCCGGAACATACCGTGGGTATTCAGTTGATTCTTGACACATTGACAGATGGAAAAATCGGCTGTATCAAAGACTTGAAAGAGATTGAAGCGGTAGGACACCGTGTAGTACACGGCGGTGAGAAATTCAACAAATCGGTGGTTATCACACCGGAAGTAAAGGAGATGATTGTGAAGTGCGCCGAGTTGGCTCCGCTGCATAATCCTGCCAACCTGAAGGGAATTGAGGCTATAGAAAAGACCCTTCCTGGTGTACCACAAGTGGCTGTTTTTGATACCGCTTTCCATCAGACGATGCCTGACTACGCATATATGTATGCTCTGCCATACGAGTTGTATGAGAAATATGCCATCCGTCGCTACGGTTTTCACGGGACGAGTCATCGCTATGTATCCGCACGTGTGTGCGAGTATTTAGGTGTAAAATCCGATGGCAAGAAAATCATTACGGCACACATCGGTAACGGCGGTTCGTGCGCAGCCGTATTAGATGGCCAGTCGGTAGATACATCCATGGGTCTGACTCCCGTAGAGGGGTTGATGATGGGTACCCGTACAGGTGATCTTGATTTGGGTGCTGCCACTTATATTATGGACAAGGAGCATCTGACGACAGCCGAGTTCAACAACCTTGTGAACAAGAAATCCGGTTTGCTTGGTGTAAGCGGTGTATCGAGTGATGCCCGCGACATTGATGCGGCCGTAAAAGCAGGCAACACCCGCGCCGACCTTGCCCGCAAGATGTTTATCTATCGTGTAAAGAAGTATATCGGTGCTTATGCGGCCGCAATGGACGGTGTGGATATTATTGTTTTCACGGGCGGTATCGGCGAGAACGATGCATTTATTCGCGGCGAGATTGCCAAGGGTCTGTCGTTTCTCGGTGCAGAATTGGATGCCAAGAAGAATGCGGGCATCCGCGGTGAAGAGGCGGTTATCTCCACTCCTGCAAGCAAGGTAACGATGTGTGTTATCCCGACTGACGAGGAGTTGATGATTGCCAGCGACACGCAAGCACTTGTATAATGTTGCTCATTGCAAATGCATGATTGTTCGCAAAACACGAGCCGATTTTCATTTTAGGTATTATGTACAGATACTTTGGCATACTATTCGCTATGCCTTGTGTACAACCAATACATACAGAACGTGAAACCAATTATTTATCAATTACTGCCCCGCCTTTTCGGCAACTATAATGAGACGCGCAAGCATAATGGTACGCGCGAAGAGAACGGTTGTGGTAAATTTGCGGATATAACTCCTAAAGCACTCAAGTCGGTTTCCGACTTGGGTGCTACCCATATTTGGTACACAGGTATTATCCGTCACGCTACCGCCGAGCGTAATACAGCCGCCATAGTGAAAGGCTTGGCGGGTAGTCCGTATGCTATTACCGATTATTATGATGTAGATCCCGATTTGGCGACAGACGAGCAGAAGCGCATGCAGGAGTTTGAAGCCCTGGTAGGACGGACACACAAAGCAGGACTGAAAGTAGTGATTGATTTTGTGCCGAACCATGTGGCACGAGAGTATCACTCGGCTTGCAAACCAGCGGGAGTGCGCGATCTTGGTGAAGACGACAATCCGAATTGGGCTTTCTCGCCGCTCAACAATTTCTACTATATTTCGGGTGAGAAATTCCAGCCTGATTTTGATATACAAGGATATGACGAGTATCCGGCACGGGCAACGGGTAATGATTGTTTTACAGCCCATCCGACCCGCAACGACTGGTATGAGACCATCAAACTGAATTACGGTGTTTTCTATCAAGGCGGTGGAGAGAAACAGTTTTCGCCTATTCCGAACACGTGGAGCAAGATGCGCGACATTCTGCTCTTCTGGGCAGGCAAGCACGTGGATATGTTCCGTGTGGATATGGCGGAAATGGTGCCGGTAGAGTTCTTTGCGTGGGCTATCCCGCAAGTGAAACAAGCCTACCCTGATGTACAGTTTATGGGCGAATGTTACAATCCCTGTTTGTACCGTCCGTATCTGCAGGCGGGGTTCGATTATCTTTATGACAAGGTAGGTATGTACGATTATCTGCGCGGAGTAACGAGCAAAAATTGGGCGGCAGAGGGTATTACGCTCCAGTGGATGGCGCAAGGGGACATACTCAAGAATATGGTATATTTCCTTGAGAACCACGACGAGCAGCGTATTGCCAGCGGTTTTTTCTGCGGACGCGGGGCGTGTGCGGAGCCTGCTATGATTGCCGCTGCCACGTTGTTCACCAATCCTGTCCTTGTTTATGCAGGGCAGGAACTGGGCGAAAGAGGTATGGATATGGAGGGTTTCTCCGGTATGGACGGGCGTACTACTATCTTTGACTACTGGGGTGTCAGGTCGTTGCAGGCGTGGGCAGACAAAGGCAAGTTTGACGGTGCCGGTCTGAATGACGAACAGCGTCAGTTGCGCAGGTTCTACAGCCGCCTGCTCACTTTGGCACGGGACAACAAAGCCATCAGCAGCGGCAAGATGTATGATTTGGAATATGCCCAAACATATAATTTCAACAAACATGAGCAGTATGCCTATCTGCGCAAAGCAGGAGACGAGATACTGCTGATTGCTCTCAACTTTGACGATCGCCAGGTGGATATGCACATCAATATCCCTGTTGATGCATTTGTCTATTTGGAGCAGGAGGAGATACTGCGTGCCGAGGCAGTGGATTTGTTGACCGATATGGTATATACCCACCTTACTTTTACTTCTTCGGAGCCTACATGTATCACTCTGCCGGCATGGAAAGGGGCTATTTTGCGCATCACCCCAACAGAGGTTCATAAGAATTCACCCCACAAAACCAAGAAAACGTGCAAAAAATAAACGATATTCTTCGGCTTGTCCGTTTCCCGAACCTCATATTCATTGCCATATTGCTTTGGGTGATGGAGAAATGGGTGGCAGTACCGATATTGGACGGTCAACTCTATGGCGAGCAACTGCCGTGGTATATACTGCTCATTTTGATTGCGGGAACCGTTTGCATTGCCGCCGGAGGGTATGTGATTAACGACTATTTTGATGTAAAAATAGACCGTATCAACCGTCCGGACAAACTGATAGTAACCAATACGGTAAGCAAAACCGCCGCCATTCGCATAGGTTGGGTATTAAGCGGAGCCGGTATGGTGTGCGGATTGGCGGCAGCCGTGTGGTTACGCAGTTGGTCGTTGGGACTGATTTATATCTTTGTTCCCGGACTGCTGTGGTTCTATTCGTCAAGTTACAAACGCCGGTTTCTGACAGGCAATATAGTGGTGGCGTTTGTAGCGGGTCTGACACCTATGGTGATTGCCTTTGCCAATACAGGTGCTTTGCGCAAGTGGTATGCCCCTCTGCTCGGGTACACGACATTGGAACACGACCTTTATGCGTGGTTGGGGGGATTTGCCATATTTGCTTTTCTGTGTACGCTGATACGCGAGATTGTCAAGGATTTGCAGGACAAGCAGGGCGATTGCGAATTGGAATGCCGGACGCTGCCTATTCGCTTGGGGGATATATGGACAAAGGTGATTGTCAGTACGCTTATTATACTGACAATGGGATTGATAGTGTATGTCTGGTATGCGTTGTTGCCATTCCCGCATATATGGAACTCGCTTTCCACCCGTTATATGGTCTTCGGTTTGCAGATACCTATGGTATGCGAACTATGGTTGCTGTGGGCAGCACGTATCCCCTCCGACTACCGCGGGGCGCAAGGGCTGATGAAACTGATAATGTTTATAGGAATGCTGTACAGTTTCGTGGTTATGCGGCTGCTATAATCAAACACCTGCCCTATGCACTTGATTCTCGGTTCCCAATCCCCCCGCCGCCGCAGTCTGTTGGCTGGACTGGATATTCCTTTTGAGGCTGTTGTGATAGATACGGATGAGACATTCCCCGCCCATCTCATGGCAGGAGATATTCCGTTGTATATATCACGCGAAAAAGCACAGGCTTATTCCGACCGGTTGCGCCCGGACGATGTCCTTGTCACAGCCGACACTATTGTATGGCTTAACGGGCAGATGCTCGGCAAGCCGCATAGTCTTGACGAGGCAAAACAAATGCTTCACCGGCTGAGCGGACATACTCACCAAGTCTATACCGGTGTAACGCTGACCACCATAAGTTCGCAGGAATCGTTTGTTGACAGTACGGATGTTACTTTTCGTGTGCTGACTGACGATGAGATAGATTATTACGTATCACATTATCGTCCGCTTGACAAAGCGGGTGCTTACGGGGTACAGGAGTATATCGGTTATATCGGCGTAGAGAAAATGAACGGCAGTTACTTCAATGTAATGGGTTTTCCCATAGAGCGCGTTTATCAGGCTCTGCGCAAGTATGGATTTTGAAATCATCCGATTATCATTAACCGGCAGACTCCGATGTGCCGGACAAAACAAACATCAGGTATTATGTGTTATTCATTGCACATACAAAGACTACTGCTGTGGCTTCTCTTGTGTCTGCCGTTGGCAGTGTGGGGCAAGACCTATACCCCCGAGAGCGTACCCGATCCGAAACAGGACGGGCAACGGGAGTTTGTAAGCAACCCCGACGGCATCATCAGCGAGGAAGATGCGGCATATTTGAACAGGTGCGCCCGTATGCTTGAAGAGAAGACCCAAGCGGAAATGGCGGTGGTAGCGATACAGAGCATCGGGAATGAGAATATGTTCGATTTCACATACCGCCTTTTTCAATTGTGGGGTATCGGCAAAGAGGGCAAAAACACGGGGGTGCTAATCTGCTTTGTGTTGGATTCGCACGACATCCGTATTATGACGGGGCAGGGTATCGAGGGGGTGCTGCCCGATGCCGTATGCAAGCGGATTATTGAAGAGGATATGATTCCCTCGTTCCGCGAGGAAAAATACGGCGAAGGGCTGTGTCTGGGTGCATTGCGGATTTATGAAAAATGCACCGATGGTGATGCCCCTGAAGAGTTGCTCAATATGAAATCCGTAACCCGCCGCAATGTGCAGCAGGAAGAACATTCCTCGTGGTTAGGGTCGTTGATAGGTGCAAAAGCCAAAGAGGTGTGTATGGAGATACTCTTTGTCTTTTTGGTCATTATCGTACTCATTGCCCTTTCCTGTTGGGCGGTTTATCGTTCCCACAAGTGTCCGAAATGCGGCAAACATACACTCAACACCCGTCAGAAGACGCTTGTTGCCGCCACGTATACGGCAACGGGGATGGGGTTGACCACAAAGACTTGCAAGCACTGCGGATACAAGCACGAGGAGAGATTTACCATTCCGAAACTGACCCGGACCACCTATATAGGCGGCGGAAACCACAGCGGGGGAAACCGTCATAGCGGCGGACCATTCGGCGGGTCATTCGGCGGTTTCAGCGGCGGCAGTTGGGGCGGTGGCAGCACTATGGGCGGAGGTGCCGGCGGCAAGTGGTAGGAGGCATCGGTTTTCTATCAATAGCCATTAAAGACCATAAAGTTCTCCGTTAATCAGCCGTTAATTTTGGGTGCGATTTGTTATAGGATGGTTATAGGATAGGGAGACTTTTCACCTTAACATCCTCCTTATATCCACCTTACTTTTCAATACACAATGCATAATTCATAATGCACCATGACATTGGGTTATCCACAGGGCAAAAACAGGGAAAGAACAGGGATAACAGACTATGCGGAAAATGCGGGGTCAGAGTTGCAAAATGAAGAAAAACGGAAAAATTGTGCAAGAGTACCAACACGGACGAAAAAAATGTTGTATCTTTGCAACAGAATTGACAATGCACAATGTATAATGCACAATGTACAATGACGGGCAGGGGCAATTTACAAATTTACAAATTATATTTTATAGCGTATGAAGAAGTTTATGCCATGGATTGTAGTGCTGGCAGTAGTGACACTGCTGGCTGTTTGGGGTGTGGGTTGCTATAACGAGATGGTAACCAAAGAAGAAACTGTAGAGACCTCGTGGGGCGATGTGCAGACCCATTACCAGCGTCGTGCCGACCTCATTCCGAACCTTGTAAACACCGTAAAGGGCTATGCAGAGCATGAGAACAGCACCCTGCAAGAAGTAATAGAAGCCCGTGCAAAAGCCACACAGATAACCATAGATCCAACCAATGCTACTCCCGAACAGTTGGCGGCTTATCAGTCGGCACAAGGCGAACTAAGCCAGGCACTCGGACGGCTGATGGCAGTTTCGGAAGCCTATCCCGACCTAAAAGCGAACACGAATTTCCGCGATCTGCAGGCACAATTAGAGGGGACGGAGAACCGTATTGCCGTGGCACGGCAGAACTACAACGAGGCAGTAAAAGATTTCAATACCTATATCCGCCGTTTCCCGAAAAACATCGTAGCATCGATGTTCGGTTTCGAGAAAAAGAACTATTTCGAAGCGGACGCTATGGCAGCGAAAGCACCCGAGGTGAATTTTTAAGGGACAAAGAACAAAGAACAAAATGGAGCAGAATAGTCGAAGGTATTTTGTCTTTCAACCCGAAGGGAGGTCTATTGTCTATCAGCGAGCAATGCGAGCGGTCTAACAGCCGTAGGCGGTCTAACAAGAAATGATTGAGATAAAAGACGAAACAGTATATGCGGTGCTGGTGGGGTTGATTACACCGGAGCAGTCAGAAGAACGCACCAAAGAGTATTTGGATGAGTTGGCTTTCTTGGCGGATACGAACCATATCATACCCGTCAAGCGTTTTGTACAGCGGCTCGAACAGCCGAATACAAGTACCTACGTGGGTGAGGGCAAGTTGCAGGAGATAAAGGAATATATCAACAGAACCACCAACTCCGACTCCCCTGCCCCCCTCAGAGAGGGGGTACAAGCAGTACCTCCGTTGAGTCCCTCCTTTGGAGGGGTTGGGGAGGTCAGTGTTGTCATTTTCGATGACGAACTGTCCCCGCGGCAGTTACGCAATATAGAGCGAGAACTGAACACCTTGCCCAACGGCAAGCAGGGACATGTGCGGGTGATGGACAGAACGATACTGATTTTGGAGATTTTCCTGCAACGTGCGCAGACCAGTTACGCCAAGACGCAGGTGGAGATGGCGCACCTGCAATATATGCTACCCCGTCTGACCCGAATGTGGTCTCACCTTGACCGTCAGCGCGGTGGCGGCACGACCAGCCGTGGTATGGGTGAGACCCAGATAGAAGCGGACAAACGGATTATCGGTCAACGTATCGCCCTGTTGCGAGAGGATTTGAAGAAGATTGACAAGCAGATGGCGACCCAACGCCAGAACCGTGGCAAGATGGTGCGTGTGGCGTTGGTGGGCTATACCAACGTGGGCAAATCGACGCTGATGAACCTGTTGAGCAAGTCGGACGTGTTCGCGGAGAACAAACTCTTTGCCACGCTGGATACTACCGTGCGCAAGGTTACAATAGACAATCTGCCGTTCCTGCTGAGCGATACGGTGGGATTTATCCGCAAACTGCCGCACCACCTGGTGGAGTCGTTCAAATCCACTTTGGACGAGGTGCGGGAGGCGGACTTGCTGATACACGTGGTGGATATCTCGCACCCGAATTTCGAAGAGCAGTACGAGGTGGTGGAAAAGACCATCAACGATCTGCTGACGCACGAAGAGACTATACAAGAAGGCAAGCCGTGGTCGGGCAAAAACAAAGAGAAACGGGTAGAGAAACGTGTGGCGGACATACCGCGCATCGTAGTATTCAACAAGATAGATGCTTTTACCTACACGCCCAAAGAGGAGGACGATCTGACCCCGGTGAAACGGGAAAATATATCGCTTGAGGAGTTGCAGCGGACATGGATGGCGAAACTGCAGGACGATTGCATCTTTATTTCTGCAAAGAACAAGGACAATATAGAGGCGTTGAAACAGTTGATGTACGACCGTATCAAGGCGATACACGTAAAACGGTATCCGTACAACGACTTTATTTTCCAGCGTTACGAATAGGAACACTGAAAAGGCAAAGAACAAAGAACGAAGAACAAAATGGTGTTGAGCTGTCGGGGTATTGGGGTTCTGTCCATTGTCTTTTGTTCTTAAGTCCTAAAAGGACGGTCAAATAACTAAACATACAATGACAAAGTACATTTTTGTAACCGGTGGTGTGGCTTCCTCATTGGGGAAGGGTATCATCGCCGCCTCGTTGGGTAACCTGCTCAAAGCCAGAGGTTTCCGAGTAACCAATCAGAAACTGGATCCGTACATCAATGTAGATCCGGGTACGCTCAACCCCTACGAACACGGCGAATGTTATGTAACGGAAGACGGACACGAGGCGGATCTTGACCTCGGGCATTACGAGCGTTTCCTTGACGTACGCACACATAAGGCAAACAATATCACCACGGGACGTATCTATCAGACGGTGATAGAGAAAGAGCGGCGCGGTGATTTCCTCGGCAAGACGGTTCAGGTAGTGCCGCATATCACCGATGAGATCAAACACCAGATACGTATTCTCGGCGAGACGGGCAAATATGACTTTGTCATTACGGAAATAGGCGGTACGGTGGGGGATATAGAGAGCCTGCCATATATAGAAGCAGTGCGCCAGATGCGTTGGGAACTCGGGCGCGACTGCTGCTGTATCCACCTCACTTACGTGCCGTATCTCGCAGCGGCGAAAGAACTGAAAACCAAGCCGACACAACACTCGGTGAAAGACCTGCAGCAGGAGGGTGTGCAGCCCGATATTATTGTGTTGCGCACGGAGCATAGTATTCCGCAGGACGTGCGTCGCAAGGTCGCATTGTTCTGCAATGTGGCGCAAGACTGCGTGGTACAATCGATAGATGCTCCCACTATCTATCGCGTGCCGCTCAATATGTTAGCAGAAGGATTGGATATGGCAGTACTGCGTTGCACAGGTTTTGACACAGACAAAGTGCCTGCTCCTGATATGACACGCTGGAACACCTTTCTGCAGCACCTTGAGGGTACCAAGAAAGAAGTGCATATCGCTATTGTGGGCAAGTATGTACAACTACAAGATGCATATAAATCAATACGCGAGTCGCTCACGCACGCAGCAGCATACAACGACCGCAAATTGGTACTGACATCTGTTTTGAGTGATGATTTAACAGAGGAGAATGTAGCCGAGCGGTTGCGTAGTCAGCAAGGGATTATCATTGCTCCCGGGTTCGGTTCGCGTGGTGTAGAAGGCAAGTTTGCCGCCCTCCAATATGCCCGCGAGAACAAAGTACCCTGTTTCGGTATATGTATGGGTATGCAATGTATGGCGATTGAGTTTGCCCGCGATGTGCTGGGGTACGCCGATGCCAATTCTACGGAGTTTGACCCGCATACCACACACAATGTGATTGATATGATGGAGGCACAAAAGCAGATGGTAAACAAAGGCGGTTCGATGCGTTTGGGGGCTTATCCGTGCCGTTTGAAAAAAGGCAGCAAGGTAGAACAGATATATTCCCCCCTTCTGAAAGACGGCAGCGATATTATCTATGAGCGTCACCGCCATCGCTATGAGTTTAACCACGACTATCAGACGGATTTTGAGCAGCACGGAATGGAGTGTGTGGGTATCAACCCAGAGTCGGGACTGGTGGAAATACTCTGTCTGAAAGCCCATCCGTGGTATATCGGTGTGCAGTTTCACCCCGAGTATTCCTCTACGGTACTCCACCCGCACCCGTTGTTTGTGGACTTTGTGAAAGCGGCAACGAAAGTCAATTTGTAAATTCGTAAGTGTGTAAATTTGTAAATTATGCGAAGTGTAGAACTGAACAACCGGGTGTTTGATGAGTATATCACGCCCGACAAGATACAAGCGGCCGTGAAAGCCGTGGCGGATCGTATCAATGCGGACTATGCAGGGCGTGAACCGCTGTTTGTCTGCGTACTGAACGGGGCTTATATCTATGCCGCCGACTTGTTCCGTTCCATCAATCTTCATTCGGAGATAACGTTTGTGCGGCTCAAATCGTATGAAGGAACAGCCACTACGGGCAATGTACAGATGATTGTGCCGTTGCAAGAGGAGGTAAAAGACCGTGAAGTGATTGTGGTGGAAGACATAGTGGATACGGGCATTACGATGCACGGTTTCAAGCAGTTGCTGTATGATCAAGGCGCACGGTCTGTAGCAGTTACATCGTTTCTGTTTAAGCCAGAAGCCTTGCAGCACGCTGATGCAGAACCCGAATATGTGGCAATACGCATTCCACGCAAGTTTATTCTCGGATACGGATTGGACTATGATGGTTTCGGACGCAATCTCGATGCAGTGTATGTACTGCGCGACTGATGAAATTTGCAGATATGGAAAAAAAGTTGTATCTTTGCACACAATAGAAATACCTAAATAGAAAAACAATATGAATGAAGAACTGACACGTGTAATGACCGTAGCCCAGTCGTGGCTTGACGGCAACTATGATGCCGAGACAAAGGCACAAGTGAAAGCAATGATGGAAGCCGAAGATAAAACGGAACTCATTGACAGTTTCTATCGTACTTTGGAGTTTGGCACGGGCGGCTTGCGCGGTATTATGGGACCGGGAACCAACCGTATGAACAAGTATATCGTAGCACAGGCCACACAAGGCTATGCCAACTATCTGCTCAAGGTGCAAGCCGAGAACGGTTTTAAGAATGTGCAGAACGGGCGAGTGGCTGTAGTGGTAGGACACGACTGCCGCAACAACGGACGCCTGTTTGCAGAGACAGTGGCTAATGTATTCTCCGCCAATGGGATAAAAGTCTATTTGTTCGAGAGCCTTCGTCCTACGCCGGAAGTAAGTTTTGCTATCCGTCGTTTGAAATGTCAGGGCGGTGTAAATGTTACCGCCAGCCACAACCCCAAAGAATATAACGGTTACAAGGCTTATTGGGAAGATGGTTCACAAGTACTTCAACCGCATGACCAGGGCATCATCAACGAGGTAAACAAAGTACAAATGGAGGACGTAAAATGGGAAGGCAACAAAGACTTGATTGAGATTATCGGCGGTGAGATTGATTATGATTATATGATGGCGGTCAAGACCGTGATGATTGATCAAGATGTTATCTTGCGCCAAAACGACTTGAATATCGTCTATACGCCGTTGCATGGTGCGGGACGGCAAATTGTACCGATGTGCCTGCGTTCGTGGGGATTCCAGAATATCCACGTAGTGCCGGAGCAGATGGTTATCGATGGTAATTTCCCGACGGTGGTCAGTCCTAACCCGGAAAACGCCGAGGCAATGACGATGGGCATGAATCTTGGTACCAAACTGAATGCAGACCTTGTGATTGCCAGCGACCCCGATGCCGATCGTTTGGCTGTTGTATGCCGCGACAATGAGGGCAAGTGGGTAATTATCAATGGCAACCAGACTTGTATGATGTTCTCGTATTACAACATCAAAGCCTTGAAGCGTCTTGGCAAGATGCGTCCTGAAAACTACCTTGTAAAAACCATTGTTACCAGCGAGGTTATCCGCCGTATTGCAGACAAAGAGGGAGTTACGCTCACCGATGAATATACAGGCTTCAAGTGGATTGCCAACCGTATCCGTATGTGGGAAGGCACGCACAAGTATATCGGCGGCGGAGAAGAGAGTTTCGGTTGGCTCGGTTACGATGCAGTGCGCGACAAATGTGCTCCTTCGGCAATCTGCTTAATCTGTGAGATTGCTGCGTATGCCAAAGACCAAGGAATGTCGCTCTATGAGTATCTGCTCAATATCTATAAAGAGTTTGGTTTCCAACGCGAGACAACTATCAATGTGGTGCGTCCCGGCAAAGAAGGTGCAGAGGAAATACAGCAGATGATGGCAAACTATCGTCAGAATCCGCCGATGGAGATTGCCGGAGAGAAGGTAATCCGAATGAAAGACTACAAGTCGCTTGTAGAAAAAGACTTTGTGAATGGCGAATGGAGAGAGCAGCCTATTACAATGGCACTCAATGCCACCAGCAATGTGCTGCAGTTCTTCACCGAAGGCGGGTTGAAAGTAAGTGTCCGCCCGTCCGGTACGGAGCCAAAGATCAAGTTCTACTTTGAGATTCCTGCCGATATGCCTACTACAGCGGACTACAAAGTCGCCACGGCAGCTGCTGAAGCGCGTGTACCAGCCATTAAAGCAAGTTTAGGCATTGAGTAATTGACCCAAAACAGGTGTATATAAAAAGAGAGGTTGCTTTTTAAGCAGTCTCTCTTTTTTGTATTATACGGAGTAGTTTTGATAGTGAACGATACGATTTATTTTGAATGATAACAATGCCCATATGCCGGCAACGGTTTTTACAGTCTTGTCTGTGAATACAGGATTTTGTATTATGTGAAGATTGACAGAATATGGTATGCATCAGCGTTGAGCGCGGATATAGAGGACGATGCCTATAGCAAGGAATATAAAATTAGGCAGCCATGCACTCATAAACGGGGACATTACGCCATTGACGGAAAAGGTGGTACTAACCGTAGAAAACAAGATATATACCGCTGTAAGAACAATGCCTATACCCAAGTTCTTTCCCATACCTCCCCTCACTTTCCTACTGCTCATTGTAACTCCAAGCAGAGTCATGATAAATGCCCCTATCGGTGAAGCCCATCGTTTGTGATACTCCGTCTCAAACGCCTGTATATTGCCGGCACCTCTGGCGGCTTGTTTCTCCATATAGTCGCGCAACTCCGTATTGGTCATCTGTTGTGCCTCTTCGGCAGTAATGAATAACTCATAGGGTTGTATAGGAATGACAGTATCTAACCTTGTACCACGTGTCATCTGCTCCCGCATACCATCAAAATCACGCCGGATATAGTTTTCCAAATGCCAATTGTATGCCGAATCGTAGCGGATACGATCGGCAGTGATACGCGAAGTAAGTGTCTTTCCCTCAAAGTGTTCCAAGGAAGCCCGATAGCCCATACTGCTGCGTTTTTGGAAAGACTCTATATACAATATCGTTCCCGGCTCCACTTCCATCTGTACATTGCGGGCGTTTTCTGATGTAAAATGCTGGATATATTTGTCCGTAAAACTGAGCATTTTGCCGGAAGCTGGCGGAATAACATATCCCCCAAGATAGAAAGAAAACAGGAAAAGGAATGTGGCAGAGACAAAGTACGGCACCATCAACCTGTGGTAACTAATTCCTGCCGCCATCATTGCAATGATTTCACTGTTTCCTGCCAATTTAGATGTGAAAAATATCACCGAAATAAATATGAACAGCGAACTGAACATATTGGTATAGTAAGGAATAAACGGCAGATAGTAGTCAAGTATGATTTCTTTGGTCGGTACTTGGTTTTCAAAGAAATCATCCATTTTCTCTGTCAAATCGAAGACAATGGCAATACTCAATATCAGTACAATCGAGAAAAAGAATGTACCGAGGAACTTACGAATAATATACCAATCAAGCCGTTTCAGATAATTATGAATGAGGAGTTATGAATAAAGAATAAAGAATGACAGATGTGTATTTTATGCATTTATTTATGTATGGCACACATATCTTTACAGCCTTGTCATTACACGTTGCAACATATCTTCTTTCCACGACCGGAAATCACCGGCAAGAATATGTCTGCGTGCCTCGCCTACCAGCCAAAGATAAAACGCCAAGTTGTGTATTGACAGTATCTCCAAGCCCAACATCTCATCCGAATGGATAAGATGGCGCACGTATGCCCGCGTATATTGATGGTCGACATACGAAGTACCGTCCGGGTCCAATTCGGTAAAGTCGTTCTCCCACTTCTTGTTGCGCATATTCATTACGCCGTTGCGGGTAAAAATCATACCATTCCGCCCATTTCGTGTCGGCATTACACAATCAAACATATCCACACCTCGCCCAATACCCTCAAGGATATTCCACGGGGTTCCGACCCCCATAAGGTAACGTGGTTTGTCCTCCGGCAGGATGCCGTTCACTACTTCAATCATCTCGTACATCTTTTCCGCCGGTTCTCCAACCGCCAATCCTCCGATGGCATAGCCGTCCCTGTCGAGGTCGCGCAAGCGTTTTGCCGCCTCCATGCGCAGGTCGGGATAGACGCACCCTTGCACAATAGGGAACAGGTGCTGGTGGTAATCGTACACATCGTTTGTAGAGTCAAAACGTGCGATACAACGATCAAGCCATCGATGCGTGCGGTTCATTGACTCTGTAGCGTACGTGCGATCGGCTGTACCGGGGCAGCACTCATCGAATGCCATCATAATATCTGCGCCTATTTGCCGCTCTATATCCATTACAAACTCCGGTGTGAACATCAGTTTGCGCCCGTCAATATGGCTGGAAAAGCGCACGCCTTCTTCAGTCATTTTGCGTATTTGCGTGAGTGAAAACACCTGATACCCTCCGCTGTCGGTCAGTATAGGACGTGTCCATCCTTCGAAACGGTGCAAACCGCCTGCCTGATGGAGGATATCCGTCCCCGGGCGTAGATACAAATGATATGTATTGCCCAGAATAATCTGTGCATGGATATCTTCTTCGAGGTCGCGGCGATGCACTCCCTTGACAGTGCCGACTGTACCGACAGGCATAAAGACAGGTGTGAGTATATCTCCATGGTCGGTATGCAAGACACCTGCCCGTGCATCCGATTGCGAGTCAGTATGTACAAGGTCAAAAAACGCCATTATTATGCCAAGTGGTTATTTACAGGGAATACAATACTTGGTCGGAAAGTCTTCTGTTCCACCGGGGTCATCATAGCATACGCCATAATAATTACGGTGTCGTCCACATGGATTAGATGTGCTGCCGCCCCGTTCATACAGATGCAGCCGCTACCTCGTTTACCGGGGATAACATACGTTTCAAGCCGTGCGCCATTGTCGTTGTCCACCACCTGCACACGCTCACCTGCCACGATAGCCGCAGCGTCCATCAAGTCTTCGTCAATAGTGATACTACCGATGTATTCCAAGTTAGCCTCCGTCACCCTGACACGGTGGATTTTTGATTTGAGTATCTGCAAAAACATTGCTATTGAGATAATTTTAAGTCTGCAAAGTTACTGCTTTTCCATGAAATATGCAAGCAGTATGCTTTTATCCGTCAAAATCCGTCAAAATAAAAACAAAAGAACGCTACAACTTACTGAATAACAGCGATGTTGTAGCGTTTATTAGTGATCCATGCAGGATTCAAACCTGCAACCCCCACATCCGTAGTGTGGTACTCTATTCAGTTGAGCTAATGGACCCCTTTCAAAAGGAGAAAGCAAGGATTGACACTCAAGCAAAGCATCGATACCTGCTCTCTTTTTGTCAGTCGAACCTGCTTTTGTCAGGTAGCAACCTGCTCTCTTTTTGTCGGTTGAATTTAGCGGTGCGGACGAGACTCGAACTCGCGACCTACGGCGTGACAGGCCGGTATTCTAACCAACTGAACTACCGCACCATTTGGTATGTGTTTCGTTCAACCGACGTACTTCTTTCTCAAAAGCGGGTGCAAAATTACTGCTTTTTTCTGATATATGCAAATGTTGGTGTTATTTTTTTGTATTTTTCTGCTTAAAAGGTTGTTTTACGGCTCTATGTGCGGCTTTTTGGGTCTGTCTTTGTTGTCTCGGTGTCATATCCGGGTTACGGTATGGGATATTGAGACAGGTTTTACCGGTCAGTATTTCGTACCAGACACAGGCGGCGGTGTATCGTCCGTAGATATAATTGAGGTGGTATCCGTCTCGGCAGAGAGTGTCGCCCAGAGAGTGTCTTGCATTTTGGACAGCGGTGCCACAAGGAACGAGCAGCAATGCAGGATGACGGTTGAGTAGCGAGCGTGTGCAAGCGAGGATGCTGTCGTTCATTGTCTGCTGAGTGCTACCGTAACGTGGGAAAGCAGGGTGTGTGGCTGTTTGCGCATATGACCATGTCTGGAGCCAGCAGAGTCGTGCCTGCGGTTGGTAGAGGCGTACACTGTCTATGAGTTGGCTCAGACAGGGTTCGTAACTGCTCCATATACCGCTGTCATGGCTGGCCTGCTGGAGGGAGATATAGTCCCATTGGCGCAGGCGTAGTGCCTGACGCATAGTGTATGGTTCCATAACAGTGCGTATTCCGTTTTCAATAAGGCGGAAACTATATGCAGCAGTGTCTTTGTCGAGGAACAGCCAATGCTGTTTGAGCGAGCAGCCGCCATAGTAAAGGTTTCCGATGAGTATGGGCTGCCCTGCAGACCGGCATATCGGTGCGAGTTCCTGTTCGACGGCATCCCACGAAAAACTATTGCCGATACAGAGGATGCGGAGTGTATCTTTGCGGGCGGCTTGCGCTGTGCAACAGCAAAGAAGCAAGCCGGTTAGAAGTATGTGTAATGCTTTTCTCATAGTATTCTATCAGTATTCTATGCTGAACAACCCGTTA